>NZ_JBNFOB010000063.1:0-9981 GCF_057364565.1 Micrococcus sp. LASM2_SD2
ACCACCGGCGCCCAGCCTCGCGAGCGCGCCGTCGTCGGGGTCCGGTCCGCTGGCCTCAGGGCAACGGGGCGGAGGATCACCAGGTGATCTCCTCCAGGTCCTTGCCGGTGGCCGAGGCCTCGGCGGACTGCCACTCCTTCACGCGCTCGGGGTCCTGCAGGGAGAGCCACTGGATCACGTCCCGGTGGGTGGTGCAGTAGGTGTCCGGCTCGCCGCAGACCTCGGACATGAACTGCTCCACGGCCGGGTTGAACGCGTTGTCGTTCCACCCGTTGAAGTGGTTGCCGAGCACCAGCGGGGCGCGGTTGCCGGCGTAGGCCGAGGCGTACATGTACCGGTAGGTCTCCAGGGCGGCGTCGTGCATCACCTGACGCTTCTCCGGCTCGTCCTTCGCCCCGTTGATCTTGGCCCAGAAGTTGTAGTCCATGGCCGTGACGATGGGGGAATCGTCGCCCTCCTTCGCCGGGCTCTCCGGTCCGTCGAAGGCGGGGGAGAACACGACCGGCACCTCGAACTGCCAGATGCCGTCCTGCGAGTAGGGCCAGTGCACCCCCGTGCCGAGCGTGGAGGAGCGGGAGGTGTCATAGGTGATGCCGTGCTTCTTCCAGGCCGGCACGATGTCACTCCACTTGCCGTCCAGGCAGGGGAGGCGACCGCCGCGGATCGAGTCCGGCTGCACCTCGAGGGTCGGGAAGTCGGAGTCGTAGTCGTTGTTCTCCCGGTAGTTCGCGAGGAAGTCGAAGAACTGGTCCAGCTCGTGCTCCCAGTCCTCCGGGCTCCAGGTGTCCGCGCCGTCCTTCGAGGCGGCACAGATGTGGCCGTTGTAATGGGTGCCGATCTCATGGCCGCGGGAGTTCGCCTGGTTCAGGTCCTGCACCAGCTGCGCGATCGACGGCTCGTCCGGGTAGAAGTCCACGGCGGCCTGGCCCGGCTCGTGCTTCGGTGCCTGGTAGAGCTCGCGGTTCGCCTCCTCCACCAGGTAGATGCCGGTCAGGAAGACGGTGAAGCGGGCGTCGTGCGGCTTCGCGGCCTCCATGAAGGTCTGCCAGCGGTCGTGCCAGCCGCCGCCGTCAAAGGAGACGAGCACGAACTGCGGCGGTTTCTCACCCTCCTCGAGCTTCTCCATGGGCACGTTCGAGGGGACGGTGCGCCAGGACTCCTCGTTGGGCGTCTCGGAGTTCTCCGGCATGGGCTCACGCGGGATCGGGGCGACGCCCTCCTCGGAGGCCCGCTTCCACTTCTCCTCGTCCGAGAGCTCCTCCCCGGGCTTCTCCTCGCCGTCGGAGGACTCTCCACCGGAGTCCTCGCCCTCGTCCGCAGGGTCACCGGGCTCCCCGTCCTGACCGTCTTCGCCGGATTCCCCGCCCTGGCCGTCCTCGGCCGGGCCGGAGACGGACCGCTCCGGGGCCGGGGCCGCCGACTCGGTGTCCTGCTGCGGGGACTGGCATCCGGTCACGGTCAGGGCCAGTGCCGCGGCCAGGGCCCACCAGCGGTGGCGGGACGGCGTGGCTCGTGCTGCCGGGGACAGTGACATGGGCGCTCCTCGTCTCGGGTCCACTGCGGAGGACGCCCACCGGGCACTCCTCCACCTTCCATTGTGCCCCTGGTGGAGGGAGATCGTCAGGTGCTGTCCGCCCGGAGCAGGGTTGCCGGGGACGCCTAGACTGGAGTGCATGGAGTATCTGGTGCCGGCCCTGGCCGTGGTGGTGATCGGCGCGCTCGTGGCGGGCGTGGTCGTGTGGCTCGGCAGGCGTCCGAAGCCCGAACGCCGCCCCGCGGCGGCCGGTGGCCCACCGGCGGCGTCTCCGTCGAGCGGGCACGGCACGCCTCCTCCCTCCTCTCGGAAGACGCCCATCGAAGCGTCTACGGGCGCATCGCCACCAACCGGCCGATGGAGGCCGTCACCGAGTACCGGCGGGTGACGGGGCGGTCCCTGCGCGACTCGATGGTGGACGTGCAGTCCCTCGCCGCCTACCCGCAGGTCTACACGCTCCCGCAGGAGGACCCCCAGCAGGACGGCGGCGAGCAGCGTCCGGACCCTGCCGTGGGTGAGGGGCCGGAGGCCGCGGAGTCGCCCGTCGGCCGGCCCGCGGACCGGGGACCCGGTGCGCCCCGGGGCCGCAGGTGACGAGACGGGACGGGCCGAGGACGAGGCCCCCGTCGAGGCGGAGACCGCTCCGGGGGTCGGACCGGACACCGCCGAGTCCGCTGCGGACGAGGACGCCTCGGCCACCGAGCACGGCGAGTCGGTGACCGGCCGTGACGGTGCGCCCACCCGTACCGGGGGTGAGCCGTCCGAGGACGGGAACCGGCCGTCGTCGGACGCAGGTGCCGTCACACGCGGGCAGGACGGCCCCGAGCACCCCGAGGCACCTGCGCTGCCGGAGCTGCCCGCCGACCTCATGGTCCCGGCAGAGTGGTCGGCCGAGCCCGCCCCCGAGGACCGGCCCTTCGAGGTCGAGGTGATGCGCGGAGACGGCACCGTGCACCTGTCCTCACGTGACCTTCCGCCCTGGCTGCGCGACCAGCTGTCCGCCATGATGCGCGACGGCAACCTCGAGACCGCCGCCGTCCAGCTCTCCACCCACACCGAGCTCTCCGTCCCCGAGGCGTTCGAGCTGCTGCGCCGGATCCAGGAGTCACGCGGCCAGTGAGCCGCCGGCCGGGGCCGGACCTCCCGGCGGCCCCAGGCGGCACGCGCCGACTGCCCTGTGACCGGTTCGCGACCGCTCGTCGCGCCGCTCGGACAGGAGGAAGGGCCCCGGAACCGCATGGTTCCGGGGCCCTTCCCTTGCGCGGACACGGGGGGATTTGAACCCCCGGCCCGACTTTCGCCGGGCCCTTCATTAGCAGTGAAGTCCATTCGGCCGCTCTGGCACGTGTCCACGTCTGTCCAGATGAGGGACGGATCCCTCGGACGGACCACGCCAGCCTACCGTGTCCGGGCGGCCCCGATCAAAGGTGGCCCGCACTGGAGGGGGCGGAACACGGCCCGGCAGCGGACGCGGGACAGCCCCCGCACCGAGGCGGTACGGGGGCCGTCCCGTGGGTCGGGGGAGCGACGACGGCCACTCGCCCCAGACTGCCAGCTCTGGTCAGCGGCGGGTGCCGTCCTGGTCGCCGAAGCGGTCCTGGGCGCCGCCGTCGACGTCGTCCATGCGCTCCTCCACGACATTGTCGTCCTCGCCCTCCAGGACGACGCGCTCGCGCTTGACGGGGACCTCCACGGTCTCGGTGGCGGTGTACACCTCGCGGCGCAGACGCAGGCCCTGGGTGCCGCGGCCGTCGCGGCCCTGGACGGTGTGGTCCTGGGCGCCGCCGTCCACATCGCCCAGACGGTCGCGGTCCAGGTCGCGGTCGTCCCGGCCGACGCCCTCACGCTCGTAGTCGCGGCCCAGGCCGTCACGGTCACGGTCACGGTCCAGCAGACCGTCACGGTCGTCGTGGCGGCGGTCGGTCAGACCATCGCCGTCGCGGTCACGGTCCAGCACGCCGTCACGGTCGTCGCGGCGGCCGTCGAAGTCCTGGTCACGGCGGTCGTCGTGGCGGTCTCGGCCCAGGCCGGCACCGGCGGCACCGGCGGCACCGCCGGCCAGGGCCGCGTTGCGGCCACGGTGGTCGCGGTCGTCGTCGATGCGGCCGTCACGGTCGCGATCCACCAGACCGTCGCGGTCGTCGTGGCGGCGGTCGGACAGGCCGTCACGGTCATGGCCGCGGCCACCCTCGTAGTCCATGGAGTAGTACTCGTAGATGCGCTGCTCCTCCTCCGGGGTGAGGTTCGCGTCGGCGTCCACGTTCGGGGCGTCCTTCACGAAGTCCTTCTCGAAGGGGACGGTGACGCCGCCCTCGGTCGCCTGGGCCTTGTCCAGCGGGACGAAGGTCTCCTTGGTGCCGAACAGGCCGGTCTTCACGGTGACGAAGGTGGGCTGCTCGGTCTGGTCGTCGAGGTAGACCTGGCCCACCGAACCGATCTTGTCGCCCGAGGTCGAGTAGACGGTGGCGTTCTGCAGCTGCTCCAGCATGGTGCGATCCATGGTGTGCTCCTTCTCTGGTCTTGCGTTGTGTCGCGTGGTCGACGAGCACCTTTCCGGCTCGTCTTGGTCCCGACACTTCACCCCCCGTCCGGACCGGCGCAACCTCCGGGCGGCGAATCGCCCGGATTCCCAGGTGGTGATCAGCTTTCCACGGGGCGGAACCACAGGCTCGACAGATGGTTGAGGTCGCCGGTCCGGACCCGCGCGGCCCGGTCCGCGTCCCGCGCCCTTCAGTACCCTGGACACCGGAGAGAACCGCATCCGCCCCACGCCTGACGAAGGAGAGCCGTGCCCCAGCCCGCCGCCACCTCGCCCCTGCGACTCGTCCTGGTGGGCGGGGGCCCACGCGGGGTCATGGTGCTGGAGCGCCTCCTGGCCCGTCTGGAGTCCCGCGATCCCGCCGCGCCCCACCGTCCGCTCGAGCTGCACGTGGTGGACCCGTACCCGGTCGGGCCGGGCAAGGTGTGGCGCACGGACCAGTCCGAGCTCTACCTCATGAACACACCGTCGTTCTTCCCCACCGCCGCGGCGGCGGACAACCCGGGGCTGCGGCCCTCGACCGCCGCCCAGTCCTTCGACCAGTGGCGTCGGGTGAACCCGGAGGCCTCCCTGGGCGTGGAGCGGAACCAGTATCCGGCGCGGGCGGTCTACGGCCGCTACCTGGCCGAGCTGTGGTCACATGTGGCCGGTGCCCTGCGGGGCCGAGACGAGGTCCTGTCCCTCACGGAGCACCGTGCGGAGGCGACCTCGCTGCGCCACCGGCCTCAGGGCGGCGTGGTCCTGACCCTGGATCCGGTGGACGGGTCCGGTGAGGAGACCCTCGAGGCGGATACGGCGGTCCTGGCGCTCGGGCACCAGCGCGCCCGCCTCAGCACGCACCAGGCCCGCCTCGCGGAGGCCGCAGCCGAGCATCCGGGCCTGCACTACCAGGGCCCGCAGATCCCCTCGGACGTGGACTGGCGCAGCATCGAGGCCGGGGTCGACGTCCTGGTCCGGGGCATGGGCCTGAACGCCTTCGACATCCTGGCCCAGCTCACCCAGGGCCGCGGCGGAACCTTCCACCGCACGGGCGACCAGCCGGGCCGTGCCCTGCGCTACGAGCCCTCGGGCCGGGAGCCGGTGCTGCACCTGATGTCCCGCCGCGGCATCCCGTACCTGCCCAAGGCGGAGGTCACCTCCTTCGTCCCGCACGGCGTGAGCCTGTCCTACCTGTCCGACGCCGCCGTGCAGGCTCTCCTGGACCGTCACGGAATCCTGGACCTGGACGACCACATCTGGCCGCTGCTGCACCGGGACGTCGTGCGCCACTACTACGCCACGATGGCGCGCACGCAGCCGGACATCCTGGGAGGTCCGGTCGCGGCCCGCCGCTTCCTGGGCGAGCTCGTCGCCCTGCTGGACGACGCTGGCCGCGGCGCCCCGGTCACGGCCCGCCACGCGGAGGAGGTGCTCCAGCGCTATGCGCCGGACCGGCGCTTCCTGGACATCGTGGCCTATGCGGACCCGTACCGCGACGACGTGTTCGACACCCCGGAGGAGTACCACGAGCAGGTCGCCTCGCTCCTGGAGCAGGCGTGTGTGGAGGCCGCGCTCGGCGAGGACTCCCCGTTCATGATGGCGATCGGCGCCCTGCACGCCGGCCGGCTGCGGATCAAGCAGTGGATCGCGGAGGGCAAGGTCACGGAGTCCTCCCGGCTCAAGGACGTGCAGGCCTGGTTCGAGCCGCTCGTGGAGGGCCTGTCCTCCGGTCCGCCGCGCTGGCGCGTGGAGCAGATGCTCGCGCTGCACCGTGCCGGGCTCCTGGACTGGATCGGCCCGCTGCCGGCGGTCGAGGCGGACGACGCCGGGTTCCGCGCCCGCAGCCCGAAGGTGGGCGACGAGCACGGTCAGGGGCCGGCGACCTTCTTCGGCTCCTGGCTGGTGGAGGCCATGATGCCGCCGAACCGCGTCCAGGCCGGTTCCTCGCGGCTGATGCGCCAGCTGCTCGCGGAGGGCATCGCCGCGGTCGGCACCTCGAGGACGCGGACGGCGCACTCCAGCCGGCCACCGGATTCGACGTCACCCCACGTCCCCACCGGCTCCGTTCCGCAGACGGCACCGTGGACGAGGACGTCTTCGTCCTGGGCCTGCAGCTCTCCGGCGTGCAGTGGGGCACGGCGATCGCCGCGGAGGCCGGCCAGGACCCGGCCGGCCGGGCGATGAGCCTCGGGGACGCCGAGGCGATCGCCGCCGCCCTGCTCGAGCACGCCTGACCCGGTCCGGGGAGGCGCCCCCGACGACGGCTCCTCGCCCCGTGCGCGTCGCTCACCCCTGTCCTGTGCCCGGGCACGGACGCGACGACGCTCCGTCACCTCCAAGGTGACGGAGCCGTCGTCGTGGGGTGCGGAAGCCCGCGGACGTCAGCGGGCGCCGGTGAGGCGGCGGCGCATCATCAGCAGGGCGCCGGCGCCCAGGGAGCCGAGGGCGGCCAGGGACCACGCGGCCTCGCCGCCGGTCTGGACCTTGGTCGGCTTGGTGTGCTCGCCCTTGTCCACGCCGTGGCCCTGGCCCGGGTGGTCATCGCCCTTCTCCGGGCCGTGGCCCTGGCCCGGGTGCTCCGGGTGGACCGGGTGCTCCGGGTCATGCGGGTCGGCCGGGCCGTTGCCCGGGTGCTCCGGGTGCACCGGGTGCTCGGGATCGGTCGGGTCCGCCGGGACCTCCGGGTCGGCCGGGGTGCCCGGCTCGCCCGGCTGGTCGCCGGCGTCGGAGGCGGTGACCTCGAGGGGCGTGGCGGACCACGGTGGTGGTGCCGTCCGCGTAGGTGACGGTCATGACGAGCTCGCGCCGGCGCGCGGTCTCCGGGGCGGTGATGCCGGACAGGGCGACGGTCTCGTCGCCGTCGGCGTCCACGGTGCCGAGCTCGACGGCCTCGCCGCCGGCCGGCTGGAAGGCCACGGCCACGGAGGAGACGGCCGGGGCGCCGTCGGAGTCGATCATCAGGTCGCCCAGGGTCAGGGCGATCTCCTCACCGGCGGCCACGGTGGCCGGGGCGTCGGTGACGGACACGCCCTTCTTGGCGTAGTCCGGGGAGACGGCGCCCTCCTCGGCGGCCTGGGCCTCGGCGTAGTCCTGCAGGGCTGCGGCGTCCACGAGGCCGATGTTGTGGAAGTTCTCGCGTCCCTCGGCGAAGGCGGTGTAGCCGTCGGGGGCCTGGGACGGATCGCCGGCGGCGACCCACGAGTCGTCCGCGAGGAAGGACAGGGTGGCCACGGTGTACATCCGGTCGTCGTCCACGGCCTCGCCGTCGATCCACACGCCGGTGACCTTCTCGCCCTGCGGGCGGGACTCGTCGTAGGTCCAGGTGAGGTTCTCGGACCAGCCGAGGTTGAACTTCTTCTCGCCGTCGCGCCAGTTCTCCTCGAGGGCCTTGCGGATCGAGGAGCCGGGGATGTCGAAGTAGACGAGGGTGTTGCCGAACGGGGCGACGTCCAGGATCTCGCCGAGGGTCAGCTTGCCCACCAGGTCGGACGGCTTCGGGCCGAAGTCGCCGGAGTTGGTGAACATGTCCTCGATGATCTCGGAGCGCAGGCCGCCCGGGTTGGTGACGCCCAGGTCGACCTCCGGGCCGGCGGCGGCCACGGTGTGCTTGAGGCCGTCGGCCACCCAGTTGCCCAGGGTGGTCTCGGCGGTGCGGGACCCGCCGGCGCGCCAGGTGCCGCCGGCGGCGAGCACGTCGGCGTAGTCGGTGGTCAGGGAGCCGTCCAGGTCCGCGACGACGGTGGACTGCTTCTCCTCGAACACGGCCACGGCGTCCTGCTCGATGGCGTAGACCTCGGCGGTCACCGGGGACTCGGCGGCGGCCTCGGCCGGGTCCTGGGTGGAGCGCTCGATCAGCTGCTGCTCCACGCCGGAGACGGTGTCCGTGGCCGGGTCGTAGGTCAGCTCGACGGCGGCGAGGTGGGAGCCGGAGGAGCCGGCCTGCATGACCGGGCGGCGCACGCCGTCCAGGTTGGTCTCATAGCTGTAGAGCTGGTGCGAGTGGCCGTTGAAGACCATGTCCACGTTCGCCGAGGTGTCCTCGACCATGCCGCGGAAGGTGCTGTTGCGGGCCATCTCGTCCGCCAGCTCGCCGGAGCCGGAGGCGCCGTCGTGGTAGGACGCCACGATCACGTCGGCCTCGCCGTTCGCGGCCAGGCGGTCAGCCACACCGTTGACGGCGTCCACGAGGGCGGTGACCTCCATGCCCTGCAGGCCGGCCGCGGTGGTGGTGGAGTAGAGGTCGTTCGGCACGGCGCCGATCACGGCCACGCGCACGCCGTTGACGTCGAACACCTTGTGGGAGGTGAGCACCGGCTCCTTGGACTGCGGGTCCACGAAGTTGGCGGCGATCACCGGGAACTGGGCGCGCTCGGCCACGCGGCCGGTCAGGTCGTCCAGGCCCTTGTCGAACTCGTGGTTGCCGGCGGTGAGGACGTCCAGGCCGAGGGCGTTCATCACGTCGATGGTCGGCAGGTCCTGCTGCACGTTGGACACGGAGGCGGAGGCGCCGATCAGGTCGCCGGCACTGGTGAGCAGCGTGGAGTCGGTGCCGTGCTCGGCCTCGAAGGCCTTGCGGTAGTCCTCGACGGTGTCGGCGAACTGGGTGCCGGCGTAGTCCGCGGACAGGGCACCGTGGAAGTCGTTGAAGGACAGGATGGAGATCGTCTTCGATCCCTCGGAGGTCTCGGCGGCCATCGCGGGGGCGGTGGCGCCGGTGCCAGGACCAGGGTGGCGCAGGCGGCGGTGGCCGCGGCGCGGCGGCGGAAGAAGTATGACACGGGATGTCTCCTCATGCCCGGGCGGGTGGGGCGCCGCGGGCCTCGTGCGGATGCGGGTGATGCGGCCGGACGGTCGCCGGGCGCATGGACCGATCTGATCACTGCCAGTTTTCGTCCAGGTGAACACGATGTGGGTCACACATGTCCGTCCGCTGTGATCTGAGACAGGCCCGCGTGTGACGTCCGCCATGTCGGCGGGCCGGGCCGGCCCTCAGGGTCGCCACGGGCGAGGAGACGACGACGGCTCCGTCGCCTGCGGAGGCGACGGAGCCGTCGTCGGGGGTGTCAGCGGATGGTGAGGGATTCGAACCCTCGGTACGGGGTCACCGCACACCGGTTTTCAAGACCGGCTCCTTCGGCCGCTCGGACAACCATCCCCGTCCCCGTGCCGGGCGGACCCGGCGGGGCGTCCGTCCCACTCTACCCACGCATGACGATGCGGGTCCGCCTGCCTTGAGGGCCCCGGGCGGCACGGGGGAAGATGGGACCCGCCCGGAGCGACCGCCCGGGCCCGCCCCGCACCCAGGAGGACAGACGCATGACGGCACCCACCACCCGCGGCACGGACGTGAAGGCGACGATGCGTGCGGTCCGGTGCGACGGCGCCGGCGGCACGAGGTGCTGCGCGTCGTGGAGGAGGCCGTGCCGGTGCCGGGGCCGGGCGAGGCCCTCGTGAGGGTGGCCGCCGCCGGCGTGAACCGTGCGGACGTCATGCAGCGCCAGGGCGACTACCCGCCGCCGCGGGGCGAGTCCGAGGTGCTCGGCCTCGAGGCCTCCGGAGTGGTGGCCTCCTTCGGCCCCGGCGCCGAGGGGCAGACCGCGCTCGCCGTGGGGGACCGCGTCTGCGCGCTGCTGGCCGGCGGCGGCGCTGCGGAGTTCGTCTGCGTGCCCGTCGGCCAGCTGATGGCGGTCCCGGAGGGCATGTCCCTCACGGACGCCGCGGCCTTCCCCGAGGTCGCCTGCACGGTCTGGACGAACCTGTCCGAGCGCGGTGCCGTCTCCGCCGGTGACGTGGTGCTGGTGCACGGCGCCTCCGGCGGCATCGGCTCCTTCGCCGTGCAGTACCTGCGCGCCCTCGGGGCCCGCGTGTTTCGCCACGGCCGGCGGGCCGGAGAAGTGCGCCCGCGCCGAGGGGCTCGGTGCGGAGGCCG
>NZ_JBNFOB010000064.1:0-9844 GCF_057364565.1 Micrococcus sp. LASM2_SD2
CGGCCGCGCCGCGCGGCCAGGCCGCACCCGCGTCCTCGGGCGAGCGCCGGTTCACCACCAGGGCGGCCACCGCGATGCGGTCCTCGGCCAGGCGGCGGCACAGCTGCACGGTCTCCAGCACGGGCATCCGTTCGGCCGTGAGCACCGGCACGAACGCGCACCGCTCCGGGTCCGTCAGCAGGGCCTCCATGTCCGCGAAGACGCGGCGGCGCTCGGTGAGCACCTCCCGGATGCGCAGATCCCGCCGCTCCTGCGCCGTCCGCGGTCCCTCGAGTCCGCGCCTGCCGTCCAGGCCGCGCATCGCGTCCGCGTACTTCTCGGTCCGGTCCCGCCGTTCCAGCAGGCCGTCCGCCCAGGCGCCCATGAGGGTGGGCAGCTCGAGCAGCCGTGCGGTGTGGCCGGTGGGGGCCGTGTCGAACAGGACCGCGTCGAACCGCCCCTGTGCCTCGAGGGCGATCCGGGAGATCCGCTCCAGCAGCGCGGCCTCATGGGTGCCGGGCGAGGCCGCGGCGAGCCGGAAGTACCGGTCGACCTCCTTGTGCAGGTGCTCGGGCATCAGGCCGCGCACCGTGTCCTTCACGGCGTCCAGGTGGCGTGCCGCCACCGCGTCCGGGTCCACCTCCACCCCGACGACGGCTCCCCCGCCCTGGGTGCTCAACAGGTCCGTCTCCGTGTCCCCCACCTCGGCGTCCCACAGGTGGCCGAGGTTGTGCGCGGGGTCCGTGGAGACCACGAGCACGCGCCGCCCGGCGGCGGCGAGCGCCGCGGCGGTCGCGGAGGCGACCGTCGTCTTGCCGACGCCGCCCTTGCCGCCGAAGAAGACGACCCGACGGGAGGTCAGGTGCGTGCTCAGGTGCGGGTCCGTCGTCGTGACGCCCATCCGATGTCCTCTTCCTCTTCGCCGAGCCAGAGACTTCGGCCGGTTCACGGCCCCGCGAACCGGCCGAAGTCTCTGGCTCGGGGCGGGGCGGGGTGCCGACCCCCGCTCAGCAGCAGCCCATGGTGTCCAGCGGGGAACGCTCCATGCCCATCCGCCGGTGCCACTCGTGGAACCGCTCGTAGACCACGGGCAGCAGCTCCACCGTGTAGTAGGTGGCCGGGTTGGGCACGCCGAGGGCGTCCGAGAAGACCATCATCATGAACAGGTCCTCCTCGTCCCGGCGGGCGCGCGCGAAGGTGCCCCGGTAGGGGCCGGCGTAGAACGCGTTCAGCCCCTCCGAGAGCGCCCTCAGGCGTTCGCCGATCCCCATGCGCGCCTCCCCGGTTCAGCGGCGGCGGCCGCCGGAGTGCTCCAGGGCGTCCTCGGCGTCCATGGCCTCGTCCTCCTCCGGGGTGACGGCCGGGGCCCTGCGGGCGGCGGCCATGGCACCGAAGGCGGTGACCAGCACCCAGAGCGCGCTGACCAGGATGATCACGTCCAGGACCAGGAGCAGCCAGTTCTGCTCGTTCCAGAACTGCCCCAGCTGCACGAACAGTGCGTACACGGACACGAACGCCACGAACACCAGCGGGATCAGCACCGGCAGGACCGGACGGCGAAGGCGCAGCAGGATGACGCACACGATGGACAGCGTCAGCGCGGCCATCAGCTGGTTGGTGGTGCCGAACAGGGGCCAGATGACCATGCCGCCGGAGCCGTCCGCGCCGGCGCCGAACGCCAGGCCCATGGTCACGGCGAGCACGATCAGCGTGGAGACCAGCGTCCCGAGCTTCAGGCCCATGATCCCGCCGATCTCCGCCACCACGAAGCGCTGCAGGCGCACACCCGTGTCCATGGTGGTGGCGGCGAAGAGCACGGCCATGGTCGCGAGGATCGTGGAGGACAGGCCGGTGGGGATGCCCAGTCCGGTGTTGAGGATCTGGCCGCCGGCGGTCACGAAGGCCTGCACTCCGCCCTCGCCGAAGGCCGAGTAGACCTCCTCCCAGTCCGCGAGGGAGCGGAAGCCCGCGGTCACCGCGATGATGGTGCCGAGGGACAGCAGGCCCTCGCCCACGGCGCCGAAGTAGCCGACGAACCGGGCGTCGGTCTCCTTCGCGATCTGCTTCGAGGAGGTGCCCGAGGAGACGATGCCGTGGAAGCCGGAGATCGCACCGCAGGCGATGGTCACGAACAGCAGCGGCATGATGCCCGGGGTGCCCTCCGGGACGTTCTCGTTGTAGAACGGGGCCACCACGGTGGGCGAGGAGATGAGGATGGAGCCGTAGAGGATGCCCAGGCCGATGAACAGCTGCAGGCCGTTGATGTAGTCGCGCGGCTGCAGGAGCATCCACACCGGCAGCATGGAGGCGATGCCGGCGTAGACGAAGAGGACGACGATCCAGAAGGCGTTCGCCGAGAGCCCGAGGATGGTCTCCGGCAGGACGATCGGGAAGCGGTCGCCGAGCAGCATGAGGCCGTAGAGCGCGACCACGCCCACCACGGAGACCAGCGGCAGGCTCCACTTGAACCGGTAGATGGCCTGGCCGATCAGCAGCGCCACCACGATCGCACCCCAGGTGGGGATGACGGCGGTGGGGGTGGAGACCAGCAGGTTGGAGATCACCACGGCGAAGGCGGCGTTCACCATGAGCAGCAGCAGGAAGATCACCACGAGGAACAGGTTGCGGCCGTGACGGCCGATGTACTTGCCCGAGAGCGTGCCGATCGACTGCGCCTTGTTCCGGCCCGAGGCCCACAGGGCCCCGAGGTCGTGCATGCCGGCGAAGAAGACGGTGCCGAGCGTGACCCAGAGGAAGGCCGGGCCCCAGCCCCAGATCACGGCCACCGCCGGGCCCACGATGGGCGCCGCGCCGGCCACGGACGTGAAGTGGTGGCCCCAGAGGACCAGCTTGTTGGTGGGGACGAAGTCGACCCCGTCCTCATAGCGGTGGGCGGGCGTGGTGTAGTCCGGGTCCAGCCGGTACACCTTCCTGGCCAGGAACCGTGAGTAGAGCAGGTAGCCGGCGACGATCATCGCGACGCCGACCAGCGCGAGCACGAGGGAGTTCATCGTGTGACCTCATTCTGTGGGAAGTCCGTGCGGGGCACGGATGCAGATGGTGACGAGGGACACGTTAGTGGAACGCACCGGGTTCTCGTAGCCGTTTCCGTGGAGTGGACGCGTGGCGGGGCCGGAGTGGCGGGCTCCCGGCGGCGAACCAGAGAGAGTGGCCGCTTCATGCCCTTCTCAGGTGACCGTTCCTTCTGGCTCGGCGCAACAGGAACCGCCACACCCTCTGGCTCGATGCCCGGACCCCGCCCCGCCCCGTCCAGGTGACCCGATTCACCGCCGATGCGTAGGGAAAGTGGTGACATCGGCGGGGACATGCGTTCTAGGCTGGTGCGGATCCCTGCCGCGGATCGCTGCCGCGGGGCCCGACGACGGCCCCTCACCTCCGACGCGAAGGCCCGCCTCCCGCCTATGCAGACCCATCACCTCACCCCCGCCCCGGCCGAGGACCGCAACGCCCGCCGCCACCGCCTGCGCCGCTACCGTGCCGTCATCTTCGACATGGACGGCGTCATCACGGATACCGCGTCCGTCCACGCGAAGGCGTGGAAGGAGCTGTTCGACCAGTCCCTGCCCGCCGTGGGGCGGCTGCCGGAGAACGCGGACGCCGTTGCCGCGGACCCCACCGCGCTCCGCGAGTTCGACCTCAACGCGGACTACCTGCACCACGTGGACGGCCGACCCCGCGAGGACGGGGTGCGCTCCTTCTTCGCCTCCCGCGGCCTCACCGTTCCGGAGGCCGGCGCCCCGGGCGTCGGCACCCCAGCCGGCACCCCCGGCACCTCTGGCACCGACGACTCGGGCCCGAACGCGGACCTCACCGTGCAGGCCCTGGCCGAGCGCAAGCAGGGCTTCTTCGAGGCCGTGCTGGCCCGGGACGGCGCCCGCGTGTTCCCGGAGGCGGTCCAGCTGCTGGAGAACCTGCACCGCAAGGGCGTGCCTGTGGCCCTGGTGACCTCCTCCAAGAACTCCCGTGCCGTGCTCACCGCCGGCGCCGTGCTGGACCACTTCCCGGTGATCGTGGACGGCCACACCGCCGTGGATCGGAACCTGCCCGGCAAGCCGCACCCGGCGATGTTCTGGGAGGCCGCCCGCATCCTCGGCGTGGACCCGGCGGACGCCATGGTCCTCGAGGACGCCGTGTCCGGCGTGAAGGCCGCCGCGGACGGCCGCTTCGGCCTGGTGGTCGGCGTGGACCGTGAGCCCGAGCTCGGCAAGGCCCGGCTCAAGGACGCCGGCGCCCACCTGGTGGTGGAGGACTTCGGCTCGCTGCAGCTGGAGAAGCGCACCGCCGCCCCGTTCGACGCCGCCTGGATGCTGCGCTGGAACCACTTCGACCCGGCCTCCGAGGGCACCCGCGAGGTGCTCTGCACCCTGGCGAACGGCTACTGGGGCACCCGCGGCTCCATCCCGGGCACCCGCATCTCCTCGGTGCACTACCCCGGCTCCTACATGGCCGGCGTGTTCAACCGTCTCACCTCTCAGGTGCAGGGCAAGTCCGTGGACACCGAGCACATGGTGAACATCCAGGACTGGACCCCGCTGGTGGTCACCCCGGAGGGCGGGAGGCCGCTGCTGCCGGGAGAGGAGTCCCTGGTGGACTTCTCCCAGGAGATGGACCTGCGCCGCGGCGTCCTCTCCCGCACCATGCTGTTCGAGGACCCGCAGGGCCGCCGCACCACGGTGCACACCCGGCAGTTCCAGTCCCTGGCCAACCGCCACCTGGCCGCGCTCGAGCTCACCGTCACCGCGGAGAACTGGTCCGGCGAGGTCTGCGTCCGCTCCATGATCGACGGCCGCGTGGCCAACCTGAACGTCTCGGACGACCGCACCCTGGCCAACCGCCACCTGCGCCCGGTGCAGGCCCGCGAGGTGGACGGGGAGACCGTGTTGCTGGAGACCCGCACCAGCCAGTCGGACATCCGCATCGCCATGGCCGCCCGCACCCGCCAGGTGGCCCCGGTGGGCCACACCCAGCCCATCCGCCGCGCCCTGGACGACTGCTCGGACATGGTGGCCGGCCAGGACATCGAGCTGCACCTGGAGCAGGGTGTCCCGCTGGTGCTGGAGAAGACCGCCTCCGTGGCGAACACCCATGACCACGCCCAGTCCTCCGCCGCCGAGTCCGCCATCAAGACCCTGCAGCGCTCGCCCGGCTTCCGGAACCTGCTGACCGTGCACGAGCAGCGCTGGGGCCAGAACTGGGATCGCTTCGCCGTGCGCATCGACCTGGCGGAGCAGTACTCCCACCAGCGCCGGTCCACCGCGCAGCTGGCCCCGGGCCAGGAGTTCCAGAACCCGGAGTTCACCGCGGGCGTCTCGCGCTCCGTGGGCTCGGCCGCCGAGATGGGCAAGGACGGCGCCTCCCTGCGCCAGCAGCTGGCCCTGAACCTGCACACCTTCCACGTGCTGCAGTGCGCCTACGGCAAGCGGCGTGACCTGGACGCCACCGTGGGCGCCCGCGGCCTGCACGGCGAGGGCTACCGGGGCCACATCTTCTGGGACGAGATCTACATCTTCCCCATGCTCACGCTCCGCCGCCCGGAGATCACCCGCGGCCTGCTCATGTACCGCTACCGTCGCCTGAACGAGGCCCGCGCCAACGCCCGCGCCGAGGGCTGGGCCGGCGCCATGTACCCGTGGCAGGGCGGCTCGGACGGCCGCGAGGAGACCCCCACCGAGCTGTGGAACCCGCGCTCCCAGATGTGGATGCCGGACAACTCCCACAACCAGCGGCACGTCTCCCTGGACGTGGCGTACTCGGTGCTGCGCTACATCGAGATCACCCAGGACCAGTCCTTCATCCAGGACTACGCCGCGGAGATGCTCGTGGAGATCTCCCGCTTCTTCACCTCCATGACCCTGAGGAACGAGGAGACGGGCCGCTACGAGATCCACGGCGTGATGGGCCCGGACGAGTTCCACGACGGCTACCCGGACACCCCGGGCTCGGGCCTGCGCAACAACGCGTACACCAACGTGCTGACGTCCTGGCTGCTGACCCGCACCGCGGAGCTGGTGCGCTGGCTGGACACCCTGGACGAGCCGCTTACGGAGATGATGGAGATCTCCGAGGAGGAGATCGAGCACTGGGAGGACGTGGCCTCCCACCTCACCGTGCCGTTCTTCACCGAGGGCGAGGAGGCCGGCATCCTGGCCCAGTTCGAGGGCTACCAGGACCTGCTGGAGTTCGACTGGGACGGCTACCGGGAGAAGTACGGGAACATCGGCCGAATGGACCTGATCCTGCAGGCCGAGGGCGACGCCACGAACCGCTACAAGCTCTCCAAGCAGGCCGACGCCCTCATGCTGACGTACCTGTTCAGCGCGGAGGAGCTGGACGACATCCTGCAGACCATGGGCTACGAGCTGCCCCGGGAGAACTTCGAGCGCACCGTGGAGTACTACGCGGCCCGCTCCACCCACGGCTCCACGCTGTCCCGCCTGGTGCATGCGTGGGTGACCGCCCGCACCGACCCGGACACCTCCTGGGACCTGTTCACCGAGGCCCTCGAGTCCGACCTCTCGGACACCCAGGGCGGCACCACCCGGGAGGGCATCCACCTGGGCCTGATGGCCGGCACCGTGGACACGGTGATCCGCTGCTACGCGGGCCTGGAGACCCGTGACGAGGTGGTCAAGGTCAACCCGGTGCTGCCCCGTCAGCTGCCGGGCGCGGCGTTCACCATCCGCTACCGCGAGCAGCCGATCAAGATCCACATGACCCAGCAGGACGTCACGGTCTCCGCACAGGAGGGCATGATCCGCCCGGTGGACATGCTGGTGGCCGGCCGGGAGCTCACGCTCGAGCCCGGCGCCGAGGTGACCGTCCCCCTCCAGGGCTGACCTCTCCGGCACACGTCAGGACCCCCGGCGCACGTCAGGTGCGCCGGGGGCTCCTGTGGTGCGGGGGCCGTCGTCGGGGATCACGGAACGGCTTCCCGACGACGGCCGCCCGCCTTCCCCGGGGCGGCTCGCCTCAGCGGGTGGGCAGCTCGGCGCTGACCACCCATCGGGGGCCGAGCTCGGTGTGCAGGTCCGGGCCGGCGAGCAGGCGGCCGCCGAACACGGCGACGCGCTCGTGCATGCCGGCGAGGCCGAACCCCGAGGGCACCGAGCGGCGGCCCCGTCCTGTGGAGACGCCCTCGCCCGGACCGGTCTCGGTGGTCGCCTCGGCCAGGGGGCTGGAGACCTCCAGGTCCAGGTGCCCCTCGTGCAGGGCCGAGTGCAGCACCACCGTCCCGCCGGGCTCGGCGTGCTTGAGGACGTTCGTGGTGGCCTCCTGGAGCAGGCGCAGCACCGTGAACTCCATGGACGGCGGCAGGTCCTCCAGGTCCTGCAGGTCCCGCTGCACCGTGAAGCCGGCGTCCTCGAGCTGGCCGGCGAACCCCTCGATCCGCGCGCACAGGTCCTGGACCCCGTCCGCGCCCACGTTGTCCGCGTTGCGGTCCGTGCCGCGCAGGGCGGTGAGCATGCGGCGCAGGTCCACCAGGGACTGGCGGGCGGCCTGCTCGATCGCCTGCTCGGAGTCCCGGCGGCGGGCCGGGTCGTCGGTGGTCTGGAGCATGGATGCCTGCATGGAGATGATCGTCAGCCCGTGCGCCACCACGTCATGCAGCTCGGCGGCAATGCGCTGCCGCTCCTCCTCCGCGGCCTGCCGCTCACGGCTCGCCGCCTCCTCCAGCTCCGCCTGCTGGGCACGTGCCCGCAGCCGGGCCCGGCGGATCACCAGGGCGGGGACGGTGGTGACCGCGGCCATCCCCGTCAGGATCGTCATGTCCATGCCCGCCGGATCCCACGGGGACACCGCGATGCCGAGGCCCACGAGCATCAGGTAGGCGATGCCGATGCCCACCGCGAAGCGCCGGCCCGAGTAGCGGGCCACCACCGGCGCCACGAACACCGCGCCGGAGTAGGCCAGGAACACGTCCACCAGCGAGTTGTCCATCTGCGTGGACAGCGCCAGGAACAGCGCCATGTACAGCAGGGACAGCAGGGCGCCCACGCTGGGCTGCAGCATGAGCATGATCGTCAGCACCTGCGGGGCCCAGTTGATGATCATGTCCGCGTAGGGGCCGATCACCGGCTCCAGCTCCGCGGGGTCGACCTCGAGCTCCTCGGCCAGGGACGCGCTGTCCGGACCGATGCCCCACACCTGGTGCAGGACCGTGGTCACCAGGTCCACGCCCATCGTCAGCAGGCACACGACGATCACGGTGATCCGGATCCAGCGGCGCACCGGCTCCGCCTGCAGCCACCGCGGCAGCTTCGACGCCGGGGCCGGGGCGGAGTGCTGTGGCCGTGCGGCCCGGCGGCTACCGGCGGTGCGCGCGGTCATCCGATCTCGACCAGCCCGGCCCGGGCGGCGCGGATGAGCACCTGCACGCGGTCCCGGACGCCCCACTTCTCCATGACGCGGCCGAGGTGGGACTTCACAGTGGCCTCGGCCAGGAACAGGGCCGCGGCGATCTCCGCGTTGGACGAGCCGTGGGCGAGTTCGCGCACCACGTCCAGCTCGCGGGCCGTGAGGCGCTCGAAGTCCTCCAGCGGCTCGGCCGGCTCAGCGGCGGCGGGGGTGCCCGGGCCGGCGGCGGTGACGGCGTCGATCAGGTCCCGTGCCACCCCGGCGGAGAACGCGGCGTCCCCGGCGTGGACCTTGCGGATGGCCTCCACCACCTCGTCCGGCGGGGCGTCCTTCACCAGGTAGCCGGCGGCCCCCGCGCGGAGGGCGGGGACCAGGTACTGCTCGGAGGAGAACGTGGTGATGGCCAGGACGCTGATCTCCGGGAACTCCTCGGAGAGGGCCGCGGTGGCGGCGACGCCGTCCATCACGGGCATCTGCATGTCCATGAGCACCACGTCCGGACGCTCTCCGGGACCGGCGTGCCGCAGACGCTTCACGGCCTCGGCGCCGTCGGCGGCGCCGGGCACCGCCTGCATGTCCTCCGCGAGCGAGACGAAGTGCTCCAGGGCCGTGCGCATGAGCTCCTGGTCGTCCACCACCATCACCGTGATCATGGATCCAGCCTAGGCGCGGCGCAGGGGGATCTGTGACCGACGACAGTGGGGAGTCGCGGGGTGGGGGTCACGCGGGTCGGCACGTGGCGCCGGCACGGGCCCACGCCCCTCACCCCACCAGCGGCAGCAGCAGTGCGGTGGCGGCGGCCATGACGGCCAGGACCACCAGGACGGTCGGGCCCATGACGGCCAGCAGGTTCCTGCGCGTGGGCAGCAGGCCGGGGGTGTCCTCGCGGTGCTCGGCGCCGGCCAGGCGGGAGGCCAGCTCGATGCGCGCCGGGGACGCGATCACCGCCCAGCTCGCCGCGGAGGAGTGCATGGCCGTCAGCCACAGCGGCGAGACCGCGAGGGCCTGCGCGGTGCCGGCCTGCAGGGGCGCGAACATCGCGTTGGCGCCCGTGGTGGAGGCGGTGACGTACCCGCTGACGCCGGCCACGAACGGGGACAGCCACAGGAACACGCCGCCCAGGGCGCCGAGCGCGCGGGCCATCTCGTCCGCGAGCCCGCCGCCGGTCAGGGCGTAGCCGAAGGCGATGTAGAGGGCGGTGGGGATGGCGGTGGCCACCCACAGCCGCACGACCTCCTGCCCCACCAGCTGGCGCCGGTCCGCGTCCAGGTGCAGGATCACCAGGCCCACGGCCGCCCCGAGCAGCGCCCAGGTGGCCGGCGAGCGCACGAACGGCCCCAGCGCGCCGAGCGGCAGGGCGGCCTTCGCGGCGGTGCCGGCGATCGTGCCGACCATGAGGATCAGGTAGGGGGCCAGCTGACGCACCGGCAGCCCATGTCCGCCTGCGGGCTTCCCGACGGCGGCCGCTCCCCATCCGGCGGCGCCCTCG
>NZ_JBNFOB010000065.1:0-9681 GCF_057364565.1 Micrococcus sp. LASM2_SD2
CGCCCGCCTGCACGAGGGGCTCGGCTACCGCACTCCCGCGGAGGTCGAGGTGGCCTACACTCACGATCAGGACTCAGCGCCCGTTGCGTCCTGACCTCGGAACGAAACCCAGGGCGCTTCATAGATCCTCCTCCACATCGATTCCTCGAACACTAGAAGGGACCACTGACATTGAGCGCGCGCCGACCGGATCAGTAGTCACTGGCCAGGTCCGACTCATACAGCGCCCTGGCGCTCTCGGCACCTCGGATCGCCTCGCGGACCCGGCGCTTGGTGATATCTAGGACCCGCAGCACGTCACTCGTCTCAGCAACGGACTCGACGCGGCGGAAGTCATCTGCGAAGCGCTCGGCGAAGTTGGCTAGGCCGCGAAGCTTGGGCAATGCGTCGGAGAGGTGGTGCCCGTGCGGGTCCACGAGGTCCACCGCGATGCGACCGTCGTGATTGGTGCCGAAGAACAGGAAGTCCGGACGCAGCGCCTTCCAGTCGCCTACCTCATCCTTGTAGGCCACGGCGAGGGATTCCTTCGTGGCGCGGTCAGGGTTGCGGTACCAGCCCTGGAAGCCGGGCTGTGCTGCTTCGGAGTCGAGGACCTTGCGCTCCCACTCGTTCAGCGTGATCGGGACCGTGCCGTCTTCCGCAGCGAGCAGGTGCATCTCGCGGGTGGGCAGGTCCTCCTCGGCGCCGTCGGGATGACGCACCTTGGTGTCGGTCTGACCGTTCTTCGGGACGGTGAGTGTGATCGGCTCGGGCGCCGTCGACATCGACTCCAGCCCATCGTACTCGGCCTGGCGTTCGTCGCTCAGTCCTTTGCGTGCGACGCGGGTCTGCGTGAGCCACTCGCGGGACAGTCCATCGGCCTCATGCTCGACCGCCTGGGCGATTTCGTGTACTCGGCTGAGTGAGGCGACGGTGATGTGCGCTTCGAGGAGATCGTCCTCGTCTCCGTCCGGCCCGACGAGATGGTCGACATAGGAGGAGCACAACGCCGGGCTCAGGATCCGCGTGGCTGTGCGGTAGTAGTCCTCGATGGCGCGAGGGTCGGCGCTCACGGAGAACGCCCGATAGGAGAACCCGCCACCGACTCTGCCGCGGACTTCCTCGCCCTCCATCGTGAGCACGTCCTCGCGCGCCTTCTCAAGCTTCTCCCGGTACTGGACGGCACGACCGTCGAGCACGGCATGGAGATGCTTGTGCGCCTTCTCCACAGCCTCGTCCACGAGGTGGTCCTTCGAAAGCGCCGTCGCCAGGGCGGTGAGCCGACGGATGGGTTTGACGTTCTTCTTCGGGATCGTCACCGACGGGATGGCCGCGAAGCGCTCCCACACTGCTTGGGCGATCGCCGGGTTCGGGTACAGCGGGATTGGGTCGAACAGCACTCGGCGCCCGAGGCCTCCGCCGCCGTCCTCTCCTTCGTCGGCGTCCTTGCTCGTCGCGCCCTTCATCAGCAGTTCCGCGACTCCGGTGGCGGTCTTGCGATCGAAGAGCGGCAGCAGGCAGTCCACCGAGTTGAGCAGTTCGTTACCGGGGATGCGGCGGGCGAGCGGTGTGCGCATCATCCGCCCGAGCAGCTGTGTGATGTGGGTGCGGTCCTTGGCAGGACGGAACGAGACGAGCACTTCCGCGCGCGGCATCCCCGCCGGTCGAGATCGCGCTCTTGGCGAGCAGCACACGTACGTGCGTGGCGTCCTGGACCCGCTGCGGCTCGATGTACGGCACCACCTGCTGCCCGACGGTCAGGTCCGTATGTTCGCCGAAGACGTTTGCCACAGCGTCATACGGCAGCTCCGGCCAGGCCTCGTAGATCGTGTCCAGCGTCCGGGTGAGGGTCTCCTGCGAGGGCTTGTCCCCGACCTGGACCACCAGCAGTGGGCGAACGGCTTTGGACTCGCCCTGCTCGCGCGCATAGTCCTGCCACGCACTCTCGGAGGCCTTGATCTTCTCGACGGCCTTGGTCAGGAGCACGGTCTCGAACGCGCCGTCCTCGGCAGGGATCGACAGGGCGATGTCGTCTTTCAAGAGGCCTGAGGCCTGGACCAGCGCGGAGTCCACCTGCACCGACGGGAGGGCGTCGCGGCCCTTGGCGTCCTTCATCGCGGTCTCGAACCGCTCAACCGTAGCCGAGATGCCGAAGACGACCGGCATCGCAGGCACGCTGCTCTGGCCGTTGATGAGGCGCTGCACGATGGTGGACCGTTCGCGTGCGCGCGTCCCCATGCCGCGATGCGCCTCGTCCAGCACGAGGTAGAGGGTCAGGTCCTCGTTGGCGATAGTGTTTGTGATCGTGTCGTAGATGGACGACTGGACCTCGTCGGGACGAGGTTCGAGACCCGGCAGCACGTCTTCGCCGTTGACTTCCGGCGCCCCCTTAACGAGACGGGAGTTCTTGCTGAGCTTCTGCGTGTTGAGGAAGTACACGTTGCCTGGCCGAAAGGTCGGCTCGGAGAACGTCGTAGGCACGACCCGCAGTCGGTGATCGAGCTCGCTGGCCGCGGCTTGGATACGCGCACGCGACTGCTCGTTCAGCGCCGGGTCGTCCGAGAACCACAGCACGACGGCACCCGGGTCACCAGCCACGTCGAACTCGTCGTTGCCGAAGAAGAGCGATTCAATCACGGCGGCGGCCATGACGGTCTTTCCAGCACCTGTCGTGGCGCTCAGCGAGAACTGCGAGAGCGCGCCGTACCGACGGTAGGAGTCGCGAGCACGGTCCAGGTTCCGCAGCACGTCGCGGACAGCCTCGGCCTGGTAATCCTTCAGCGTGTAACGCATTTACAGGCTCCGTCCGGTGTTGATCTCGAAGTTCTGGAGGTAGGACTCGTATAGGCGGACGGGGACGACAGCGTTCGGCAGTTCGCGACACACCATCTGGAAGGCGCTGTCGTCGTTCGTGACGACGAACGCGATGTCGACGCCCTCACGAGCACTCACCGCCGCGACGAACTCGTCCGCCTGGTCGAGGTTCTCCAGCACGCCATAGGAATCGGCCACGTCCCAGCCGTCTTCGCCGAGGTCGTAGATGACGCGACCACGGGACCCGGCGCGCAACCATAGCGTCGGCGCGACGCGCTCGAAGGCACGGTTGTGACGAACCGACAACGGCGCCTCGTAGGTGAGGGTGAAGAACGCGGCGTTCTCCTCGAAGCCCTCCGACATCGGGAACTCATCGGTAAACTTGTAGTCGCCCTTTATCGGCTCTCCCTGCGGAGTCTTGCCGGTGATCGTCGCCGTGAGGCGCGGCTTCGTGATGTAGTCACAGATGCCGAGCGACTCCCAATCGGCGTCTCCGGGTCGCAGCCCTTGCTTTCGCAACCCAGCCTGCTCATCCGCGGAAACCTCGTTGTTCGTCACCGAGATGCACTGGCGACGTCCTCCATCCTGTCGGTTCAGTCGCATTACCGCATGAGCAGTGGTACCTGAGCCGGAGAAGAAGTCCAGCACGACAGCGTTGGGCTTGTCCTGCACGACAAACCGTAAGGTGTCCTCTACGGCGTATAGCGCCTTGGGAAACGGGAACTTCCGATCACCGACAAGCGCTCGTACCAAGTGCGAGCCGTGGTCACGCGCGAAGTGACCTGTGAGGCTCCATACCGTCCGCGGTGCAACGGTTTTGGCCTTTTGCCCGAGTCCAAGTTGCAGCGCCCCTTCATCGGTGCGTCCGGTAACGACGAAGGTCCCGTTCTCGATGTTCTCCAGTGTGCCTGGCTGGAGATAGGTGACGGGCCGGAGGCCCGTCTCAGGGTCCCTTCTGCCCAGTCGTGCAGTTCCATTCGCGAAGTACCTTCGCATCAGCTCGGCAGAGAATCTCCACCGGTTCTCGCCTCCATCAGCGCCCATCGGCCAGATAGCGAGTTCACCGTTCTCGAGGGGGAAATCGTTCCTGTCTGCGTCCTTGGGGATAGGATCGCCTACCCGTCGAAACTCTCCGGTCTCAGCATCAATAATGACGGGATAGAACAGACTCTTGCTCGCCGCACGAGATGCACCGGAACCTCGACGAACAGCCGTAAACCAGACGGTGGGCATGCTTGCTGGCTTATCCTCGTTGTTGCCGGGCAGCATCGTATTGGACCACGACGCGACCTTGGCGGCCCCCACGAAGACGTAGAAGATGTACTCGTCGACCCGCGAGAAGCGGCCTGTCCGCGGCGACCCCGCCCTGTTGATCACGCTCGACACCATTTGGATGTCGGCTTCGGGGAACGTCTGCTCCAGCAGCAGCCCCAGGCGGAGATACTCCTTTTCGTCGATCGTGACGATTAGCACCGAGTCATCGGGGTTGAGCAGCTCACGAGAGATCTTCAGGCGTCGCTCCATGAACGCCAGCCACTTCGAGTGTCGGTAGTCGTCGTCGCCCTCGACGTAGTCGTTGTTGTACTTCCAGTCCTTGGCACCCGTGTTGTACGGCGGATCGATGTAGATGGCGTCGATGGAGTGCCGATGCGTGTACGTCAGCATCTCCAACGCGTGGTAGTTCTCCGCGTTGATGACCGAGTGGAACGGCTTGTCGCCGCCCCGCTCGACACGGCCCGTCTCCACCAGGCCGGGGTAGATGCGATCCCGGAACTCCGCGACGACCACCACATCGTCTGCGGGCACAGAGCAGGCCGCGGGCTCCTCGGCGTCCAGCTCCGCGAGATGGGCCAGGCGTTGCCCGTCGGCTCGTTCGATCCGCGTGACGCGCCACAGACGCTGGTCGCCAGTCTTCGTCTCCCCACGAGGAGGAAGCACGCGCACCTTGTCGCCGCGACGCACCGGCCTGCCGGGCAGCTCGACGGCCTCGGGCTGATGCTGCTCGAAGACGAGACCGAACGTGCGACGCTTAGTGAGCGCGGCGATCTCAGCTTGCAGATCAGCACCAAGTTGCGGATCAGCCTTGCGTGCCTGCCGCAGCAGCTCCGTCAGTCTCGACAATTGTGTGCCCCCTCGCCCGCACCGATGCGAACTAGCGCTTACTTCTTACTCCCAGATTTCACACGTTGAAGCGGAACTCCACCACGTCGCCGTCCTTCATCACGTAGTCCTTGCCCTCCATGCGCACCTTGCCGGCGGCCTTGGCGTCGGCCATGGACCCGGCGGCAATCAGATCGTCGAAACTCACGATCTCCGCCTTGATGAAGCCGCGCTGGAAGTCGGTGTGGATCACGCCGGCGGCCTCGGGTGCCGTCGCGCCGACCGGGATGGTCCAGGCGCGCGTCTCCTTGGGCCCGGCCGTCAGGTACGTCTGCAGGCCGAGGGTGGAGAAGCCCACGCGGGCCAGCTGGTCCAGCCCGGACTCGTCCTGCCCGGCCATCTCCAGCATCTCGGCAGCCTCCTCCTCGGAGAGCTCCACGAGGTCGGACTCGAGCTTGGCGTCCAGGAACACGGCCTCAGCGGGGGCCACCAGATCACGCAGCTCCTGCTGCTTGGCCTCGTCCCCCAGCACACCCTCGTCCGAGTTGAACACGTAGATGAACGGCTTGGCGGTGAGCAGGCTCAGCTCCCGCAGCCGGTCCATGTCCAGCGTGTCCTTGTCCTTCGCCGCGAAGATGGTCTCGCCCCGCTCCAGCACCGCGAGCGCGGCCTTGAGCGCCTCGAGGTCGGCAGGCTCCTTCTTCTTGCCCTTGACCTCCTTCTCGACGCGCGGGATCGCCTTCTCCACGGTCTGCATGTCCGCGATGATCAGCTCGGTGTTGATGGTCTCCATGTCCGAGGCCGGGTCCACCGTGCCGTCCACGTGGACGACGTCGCCGTCGTCGAACACTCGGACCACCTGGGCGATCGCGTGGGCCTCACGGATGTTCGCCAGGAACTGGTTGCCCAGGCCCTCACCCTCGGACGCGCCCTTCACGATGCCCGCGATGTCCACGAAGGAGACGGTCGCCGGCAGGATGCGCTCGGAGCCGAAGATCTCGGCGAGCTGCGGGAGGCGGTCGTCCGGGAGGTTCACCACGCCCACGTTCGGCTCGATCGTCGCGAACGGGTAGTTCGCCGCGAGCACGGTCTGGCGGGTGAGTGCGTTGAAGAGGGTCGACTTGCCCACATTGGGAAGTCCCACGAATCCGATAGTCAGTGCCACGGTCGACCATCCTACCGGCGCGCCCACTTCGGTAGCGTGGCCCCCGTGAACCAGAGCACCTCCCCCACCCCGGACCCGCTTCCTAGCGACGGCACCTCGCCTTCCGAAAGCACCTCGCCCGAGGGCGTGGTCGGCCCCTCGGACGAGATGGTCCCGCTGATCGGCCTGGCCGTGGAGCACGGGCTGGACCTGATGGGCCGCGGCGAGGACCTCGAGCCCACCGTCCTGGCCGTCACCGCGGACGGCATGCGCGGCATGTGGACGAGCCCGGAGATGACCCCGGAGGACTCCGCCGGCTTCGTGGCGAAGATCGATCCGCGCCCGGCCAAGGCGGTAGCCGTGTTCCACGGCGGCGTGGAGCAGGAGGACGGACTCGCCCCGGCCTACTTCGTGGAGTCCTTCGAGGCCGGGACGGCGCAGTCCGTGCGACTGGTGTTCCTGCACAGCGTCGGTGACCGGGAGACGGGCGAGACCCCGCAGATGCTCGGTGAGCCGACCCTCGTGGGCAACGGACCCAACCCACTCGCCTGAGCCACACCCATGACATCCGTCATGGCGAAGTGGTGACGCCCGGCAGATCCGTTCTCCACCGCATCCGACGAGGCTGGTCACATGACCAGCCGACAGCAGACCTCAGCCCCCGAGACCACCCGATCCACCGGCCTCTCCACCGCTGCCCCGGACCCGACGCACACCGTCCCGGCCACCGACGAGCACCCCGACCTCGTCTTCGCCGCCGAAGACGTCCACCGGCACTTCGGGAAGGTGCGCGCCGTGGACGGCGTGGACCTGACCGTGCCGCGCGGCGAGGTGATGGCCCTGCTCGGCCCGAACGGCGCCGGCAAGACCACCTTCCTGGACATGGTCCTGGGCTTCACCGTCCCCTCCTCCGGCCGCCTGGAGGTGTTCGGCGGCAGCCCCCGCAGCGCCGTGGCCGACGGCCGGGTGGGCGCCGTCCTGCAGACCGGCGCGCTGCTGGACGACCTGACCGTGGCGGAGACGCTGCGCTACATCGCCGGCTGCCACCGCCGCCACCTCCCCGTGGAGGACGTGGTCGAGCGCGCCGGTCTGGGGCCGATCGCCGCCCGCAAGGTGAAGAAGTGCTCCGGCGGTGAGAAGCAGCGGCTGCGCTTCGGCCTGGCCCTGCTCACCGACCCCGAGCTGCTCATCTTGGACGAGCCCACCGCCGGCATGGACGTGTCCGCCCGCGCCGAGTTCTGGGACGCCATGCACGCCGAGGCGGACCGCGGCCGCACGGTCGTGTTCGCCACCCACTACCTCCAGGAGGCCGCGGACTTCGCCGACCGCATCGTGCTCATGCGCTCCGGCCGCGTGCACACCTCCGGCACCGTCCACGAGCTCACCGCCGGCGCCCCGCGCACGGTCTCCTGCACCTGGGCTGGCCCCGGCTCGCCCACCGAGGTCGCCGCCCACTTCGGCGCCCTCCTTCCCGACGGCGGCTCCCGCACCTCCGGCGAGCGCGTCACCTTCTCCGTGGCCGACGGCCCGGACGCCTCCGACCGTCTGGTGGCGACCCTGCTCTCGGAAGGCCTCGGCCGGGACGTCGAGGTGGAGCGCGCCACCCTGGACCGCGTCTTTCTGGACCTCACGGCCTGACGGCCGCCGCCCCCGATCCTGCCGCCGCCCGTCGCCCGGCGTGCGGCCCAGCCCTGTCCACAGAGAGGACCACCCCATGACCTCCCCCTCCTTTACCGCAGCCCCTGCCGCCGGCACCGCCGCCGGGTCCGCGAACCCCGGCCTGACGGCCGCCCGCGGCCCGGCCTCCCGCCTGGCCTCCTTCGTCCGGCATGACCTTGTCCGCCAGCTGAAGATGGTCGAGTCGATCTTCTTCATCGCCGTGCTGCCCACGGCGTTGTTCCTGATGTTCGGCACGCTGGCGGACTGGGGCGACGTCCGGATGGAGAACGGCAACATGGTCGCCCACACGATGGTCTCCATGGCCCTGTACGGCGCCGTCACCGCCACCACGGCGATCTCTGGCTCTGCCGCCGTGGAGCGGCAGCTCGGCTGGGGTCGCCAGCTGTCCCTGACGACCC
This sequence comes from Micrococcus sp. LASM2_SD2, assembly GCF_057364565.1. Taxonomy (NCBI): domain Bacteria; kingdom Bacillati; phylum Actinomycetota; class Actinomycetes; order Micrococcales; family Micrococcaceae; genus Micrococcus; species Micrococcus sp. LASM2_SD2. Next base: position 8,116 of record NZ_JBNFOB010000065.1, read on the forward strand.
TGTCCGGCACCGCGTACATGGTCGGCAAGGCGCTCGTGGCCGTGTGCATCGCCGCGCTGCCGGTGGCACTGGTCTACGCCGTGGGCGCCGTCACCGGAGCCGAGTTGGACGGTGCCTGGCGTTGGGCGGCCTCGGCCGGGCTGACCCTGCTGGCCGCGGTGCCGTTCGCGTTCTACGGCCTGGCCGCGGCGCTGCTCTTCCGCTCGGAGGCCGCCGTGTCCGCCGCCTCCGGCATGCTCGTCGTGTTCGGCTTCCTCGGCAACCTGTTCACGCCGCTGAACGGCATGCTGCTGGACATCGCCCGCTTCACCCCGCTGTACGGCTCGGGCGTGCTGGCCCGATGGCCCATGATGGAGGGGCAGGTCGTCGCGTCGACGGCAGCGTCATCACGGATCCGCTGTGGGTGGCGGTCCTGAACGTGGCCGCGTGGACGCTGGTGTTCCTGGCGATCTGCCTGCTCGCGAACCGACGGAGGACCTCCCGCGCATGAGCACCGTGCACACCGACCCGGCGCAGGCCGAGCCCGCCGACCGCCCCACGCGCACCCTGCCGCGCGAGGAGTGGCCGACGGTGCTCGGCTTCGCCGGTGTCTGGCTCGTCTTCCTCCTCATGGCCGTCGCGTCCGTGACGGTGGACCGGGTGCGGTCCGGGGACACCCTGGGCGCGCTGGTCTCCATGGGCTCCGGGCTGGCCTTCACCGCCGTCTACCTCACGGCCTTCGTCGCGCCGCGCCCGGTCCCGTCGTGGCCGCGCCCGGTCAACACCGCCGGCTACACTCTCCTGCTCGGCGCGGTCACCGCCGTCTTCGCCACCGTCGCCGGGACCGCGGCGCTGAACGTATTGCCCTACTTCTCGGCGGTCTGGATCTTCTCCCAACGGCGCCGGATCGCCCTGGTCGCCGCCGTCGTGGTGGCGGTCATCGGGGTGACGCTCGCCCAGCTGCTCACCGACGGCGAGGGGCGGATGTGGCTGACCGTCTCGCTGATCGTGGCGACGGCCGTGATCGTGGCGGTGCGCCTGGCTGCGGACAGCGAGGACTCGATGCGTGAGGTCCGGCACGAGCTGGACCTGTCCCGCCAACGCGAGGTGCTCGCCCGGGACGTCCACGACGTCCTCGGCCACTCCCTCACCGCCGTCCACGTGAAGGCCCAGCTGGTCGCCCGGCTGATCGACGCGGACCCGGCCCGAGCGAAGGACGAGGCCGAGCAGATCGCGGCCCTGGCCCGCACCGCCATCGGCGAGGTCCGCTCCACCGTGGACGGCCTGGCGGCCCCACAGCTGGTCACCGAGCTCGCCGGCGCCCGCCGTGTCCTGTCCGACGCCGGCATCCGCGCGGACGTCCCCGGCGTCGAAGCCGCGGCCGAGGTCCCAGAGCCGGCCGCCGGACTCTTCGCCTGGGCCCTGCGCGAGGCCGTCACCAACGCCGTGCGTCACTCCGGGGCCGACCGGGCCCGGGTGCGGCTGGCACCGGATCGCCTCGTCGTCGTGGACGACGGTGTCGGACCGGACGGCACGGTGAGCGGACACGCCCAGGCGAGCGGGCCGTCGTCGGGGAAGCACGGTGCG
>NZ_JBNFOB010000066.1:0-9472 GCF_057364565.1 Micrococcus sp. LASM2_SD2
CGGCGCGGATGCGCTCCTCGATGAGCTGCAATGCCTTCGCCTTGAACTCGGGGCTGTACTTCTGGGGCATGGTCCGATCCTCCTTGAGGAAGTAGGTCGGAACGAAACCCAGGGCGCTTCAAGCTGTCGGCCGGAGGTTTCCGGGTACTGATTGGTGAACATCGTGCCCGCGGACTGGTGCTTCGGGGATCCCACGGCCGCGTGGCACTTGTCTGCACTGCTGTTGACGTAGTCCAGCCGCTGGCGGCCGAAGGCGGCGGTGGCGAACATGTGCAGCGACGGCGGCGGGGGCGGCGGAGCCTGGTACGTGCCGCAGACGATCGCACTGATCAGGATGTTCTGGTTCGGGTTGCCCGTGCTCGAGGACGGGGCGGAGCTCCGCAGGCGGTTGGTGATGCCCTGCGCCGGATCATCGATCGTGTAGGACGCGCTGCCCGCGGTGTTCGCACTGGCCCCAGCAGTCCAGCCGTTGCTGTAGGTGGCCAGGTTCGTGGCCACCGGAGCAACCACTGTGGTGCCGTTGAGCACCTGCACGGAGTCGGTGTAGTAGTTCGCGCCGCTCCCGACGCCGTCACGGACGGCTGTGGGATAGGAGTTGAGGTTCGTGATGGTGAAGGACATGGAGCCCGTCGCGTCCGTGGGGAAGGCCAGGGTGACCCACATGCCCCGGGGCGGCCTTGAACCGCACCTGTGCGCGGCCCCGGGGGTATCCTGGACGTCGGCCAGATCACTCGCACACTCCACGGAGGCCCCATGTCATCCCGCATCCACCACGCCGGTCTGCGCGCGAAGGTGATGTCCGCTGAAGAAGCCGCCGCCTTCATCCAGCCGGGCACCACGGTGGGCATGTCCGGGTTCACCGGATCGGGCTACCCGAAGGCCGTCCCCATGGCCCTGGCCGAGCGCATCAAGGCCGCGCACGCCCGCGGCGAGGACTTCAAGATCAACCTGCACACCGGCGCCTCCACCTCCACCGAGATGGACGGCGCCCTGGCGGAGGCGGACGGCATCGCGCTGCGCACACCGTTCCAGTCGGACCCCACCATGCGCGGCAAGATCAACGCGGGCGAGATCGAGTACATCGACACCCACCTGTCCCACCTGGCGCAGACCGTGTGGAACGGCTTCTACGGGCCCATGCACACCGCGGTGGTGGAGGTGTCCGCCATCCGTGAGGACGGCACCCTGGTGCCCAGCTCCTCGGTGGGCAACAACAAGTCCTGGCTGGACCTGGCGGACCAGATCATCCTCGAGGTGAACTCCTGGCAGTCCGAGGACCTCGAGGGCCTGCACGACGTCTACTACGGCACCGCCCTGCCGCCGCACCGCAAGCCGGTCATGATCATGGACCCGGCCGACCGCATCGGTGACAAGTACTTCCACTGCGACCTGGACAAGGTCGTGGCCGTGGTGGAGACCCACGGCCCGGACCGCAACTCCCCGTTCAAGCCGGCAGACGCGGACTCCATCGCAATCGCCCAGCACCTCGTCGAGTTCTTCGAGCACGAGGTGGAGCACGGCCGCTTCGACGAGCACCTGCTGCCGCTGCAGTCCGGCGTGGGCAACATCGCCAACGCCGTGATGGCGGAGCTGGTGAAGTCCCGCTTCACGGGCCTGACCGCGTTCACCGAGGTGGTCCAGGACGGCATGCTGGACGCCCTGGACTCGGGCACGCTGCGCATGGCCTCGGCCACGGCGTTCTCCCTGTCCACGGAGAAGGCGGAGGAGTTCAACAACAACGCCGCGAAGTATCGGGACAAGCTGATCCTGCGCACCCAAGAGATCTCCAACCACCCCGAGCTCGTGCGCCGGCTCGGCATCCTCGCCATGAACGGCATGCTCGAGGCGGACCTGTACGGCAACGTGAACTCCACCCACCTGATGGGCACGAAGATGATGAACGGCCTGGGAGGCTCCGGCGACTTCGCCCGCAACGCGTTCACCTCGTTCTTCCTGACCCCGTCCATGGCCAAGGGCGGCGCCATCTCCTGCATCGTGCCGATGGTCTCCCACGTGGACCACACCGAGCACGACGTGCACGTGGTGGTCACCGAGCAGGGCCTGGCGGACCTGCGCGGCCTCTCCCCCAAGCAGCGTGCCCGCCTGATCATCGAGAAGTGCGCGCACCCGGACTACAAGGCCCAGCTCGAGGACTACTACGAGCGTGCGCTCGCCGGCTCGGACGGCCTGCACACCCCGCACCTGATGGACGAGGCCCTCTCCTGGCACCAGCGGTTCCTGGAGACCGGGACCATGAAGCAGGACTGACCACTGCTTCCCCCGTCAGCTGACGCCGGTGGGACGACGACGGTCCCTCACCTCCGCAGAGGTGAGGGACCGTCATCGTTCCCCCGTGAGGTCACGGTCACGGTGGCCGAAGCGAGCGGCACACCGGCCCGGCGGAGCTCACCGAGCACCGCACGGATCACGTTGCTCTGGGCCGCCCGGGTCTCGAGCTGTCGGGAGCCGGACCAGAAGCGGAGCTCGAGGTCCACGGACCCGGTCTGGACCGTGACCACCTCGGAGTGCATGGTGGAGTTCGGGACCAGCATCATCCGCCCGTCGAAGGAGCGCACCCGAGTGGCCGACAGGCCGATGTGCGTGATCGTGCCGGCGTGCGCGTCCACCTCCACCTGGTCGCCCACCCGGTAGAGGTCCCGCGCGAGGATGACGACCCCCGCGAAGATGTTGCCGAGCACGGTCACCGCCCATCCGGTGAGCGAGCCGAACACCCGGGCGGCGGACTCGCCCCGGTCCCGCCACAGGAGCACACGGGACACCAGCAGCCTCAGCACCCAGCCCAGCAGGACGGCGGCCGCGATCGCGACCAGACCGTAGGCCAGGTTCTCCCAGGTGACGGCAGGCAGGCCGAGGTTCTTCAACGGGTCCACGTCGGTGTCAGCCATGGACGCACCTGTGCGCGGTTCGAACGGTGTCCCGCCGAGCCTACGGACTCCCCACGGTGAAGTCAGACCTCGGTGACCCGCCCCTCCTCCACGTGCCAGCGCCGGTCGGTCTGCACGGCCTCGAGCATGCGGCGGTCGTGGGTGACCAGCAACAGGGCACCCTCATAGGACTCGAGCGTCTGTTCGAGCTGTTCGATGGCCTCCAGGTCCAGGTGGTGGTCGGCTCATCGAGCACCAGCACGTTCACGCCGCGGGCCTGCAGCAGGGCCAGCCAGGCCCGGGTCCGCTCACCCGGCATGGCCACTAGCGTCGCACGGGTGCCGGGCGATCGGGTGCATGGAGCTGGTCTTGTCACCGGGTGACTAGATTGCTAGCATCCTAACCATGTCAGAGAAAGCGCAGTTCAACGTCTATCTGCCGCGCGAGCTGGTCACCCGGGTGAAGCACCGCGCCGTGGATGAGAACACCAGCCTCTCCGCCCTCGTGGAGAAGGCCCTGACCGAGTACCTGGAGAAGGAGCAGTCATGATCGTGCACCCCATCGTCACCACCCCGAGCCCTGAACGGTGGGCCACCTTGGCCTCGGCGCTCGGCGCCACCGTCCACACCCACGACGACGGCACTCGCCTCGCCGAGTTCGCCGGCGGTCGGCTCTCGCTCGTCTCCGGCGACTCCCCGTCCGTGGAGTTCGGGCTCGAGGACGGTGAGCGCAGTGGGATGCGCGGCGCCGAGGGTGGCGACGGGCAGCTCGGGCCCGCCGTGTCCGTGGCGCCCCTTCTCTGCACTCCGGAGGTCGAGGAGACCGCACGGATGCTGGCCGGACAGGGTCTGCGCCGCCGCCTGACCTCGGACAGCGGCGACTGGGCGGACCTGGCCGGCGACGGTCTGGTGGGCGTCCACGTCGGCGAGGTGGAGTCCACCGTGATGGCCTTCGAGGCCTCGGACGTGGAGGCACTCGGGGAGCCGCTGGAGCAGTCTGGTTTCCGAGTGGCCCTGGTGGACGAGGCCTACGGCCGTACCCTGCGGGTCGAACACCCGGACGATGCCCGCCAGGAGTCGGAGATCTGGATCAACGAGACCCAGACGGACACCTACGGGTACACGCGGCACGAGGACTGAACCGGGCAGCCTCTCCGCCCGCCTACGACGACGCGCGGCATCGCAGGCGTCGATAGGCTTGGGGAATGGCGACGGCATCTCTTGCTGAGGTGGTGTCGAGTCCGCTGGAGCGATGCGCTCAGACGGCGCGGGCCGTCGTCGAGCGTCAGCGGGAGGCGACGCCGACGACGGTGGAGGCCGACCTCACGGAGTGCGACTACGGGCAGTGGCAGGGCCGGAGCTCAGCGATCTCGCCAAAGAAGAGCTGTGGCCCGTGGTGCAGTCACAGCCGTCCGCCGTCGTCTTCCCCGGCGGCGAGTCGATGGCGGGGATGCAGGCCCGGGCGGTGGCGGCGATCCGTCGTCACGACGCGGCCCCTCCCTGTCTGCAGCTCAGGGAGGGGGGCCGTCGTCGGGACGGGCGGTGTCAGCCGCGCAGGTCCCGCTCGGCCTCAGCCCGCACCGCGCGCCGCTGCCCCGGGGAGCGCACCACGACGTCGCTCATCTCCTCGAGCGTCTTGCCCTTGGTCTCGGGGACGAAGGCCGCCACGAAGGCCAGGGACAGCGCCGCCATGACCGCGTACAGGCCGTAGGCGAGGGTCAGGCCGATGTCCGCCAACCACGGGAACGTGGTGGAGACGGTGAAGTTCGCCGCCCACTGCGCGGCGGCGGCCACGGCGAGCGCGCCGGCGCGGATGCGGTTCGGGAACATCTCGCCCAGCAGCACCCAGACCAGCGGCCCCCAGGTGGCGCCGAAGAACACCACGAAGGCGTTCGCGGCCACCAGCGCCACCGTGGACCACGGCTGCGGCAGGGACACGGACTCGGCGCCGCCGGTCTGCGCGAAGGAGAAGGCCAGTGCCATCAGGCCGAGGCTGACCGTCATGCCGGCGGAGCCGGCGATCAGCATGGGGCGACGGCCGACGCGGTCCACCAGGGCGATCGCGATGAGGGTGACGGCGATGTTCGTGACCGAGGTGATCACGGTGACCGTGAGGGCGTCCGACTCCCCGAAGCCCACCGAACGCCACAGGGTGGTGGAGTAGTAGAAGATCACGTTGATGCCCACGGCCTGCTGGAAGACGGAGAGCAGGATGCCGATCCACACGATCGGCTGCAGGCCCGCCGACGGTCCACGCAGGTCCGCCAGCGACTCGCGGCGCTCCGAGTCCAGCGAGCGCCGGATGTCCTCGATCATCAGGTTCACCCGGTCCACACCGGTGAACTCGTGCAGGACCTCGGCCGCCTCGTCCGTGCGACCGCGGGCGACCAGGTAGCGCGGGGACTCCGGCAGCTTCAGGGCGAACAGGCCGTACAGCACCGCCGGGACGGCCTCGGCCAGGAACATCCAGCGCCAGGCGTCGACGCCCAACCAGAACGGCTGCGCCGCTCCCCCGGCCATCGTCGCGAAGAGCGCATCCGTGAGCAGCGCGGCGAAGATGCCGAGGACGATCGCCAGCTGCTGGAGCGAGCCGAGGCGACCGCGCACATGCGCCGGGCTGACCTCCGCGATGTACGCCGGAGCGATCACGGACGCGGCGCCCACGCCCAGACCGCCGACCACGCGCCAGACGATCAGGTCGACCACGCCGAACGCCAGGCCCGAGCCGATGGCGGAGACCAGGAACAGGATCGCGGCGATCACCATCACGGGCACGCGGCCGCGGCGGTTGGCGATCGGCCCGGCGAACCAGGCGCCGAGCGCGCAGCCGATCAGCGCCGAAGAGACGGCGAAGCCCGTGAGACCGGCGCCGAGGCCGAAACTCCCCCCGGCGAGGGGCGTCCACGGCGAGCGCCTCCTTGGACGGCCACCGCCGGTACACCGTCGTCTTGGCCACCCCCGCCCGGGCGGCGACGGCGTCCACGGTGGCACCGGCGTACCCCTCGTCCCCGGCCAGCGCGACGGCGGCCGCCAGCACCGTCTCCTCCACGCCGTGACGGCGGGGCCTGCCCGCGCTTCGGTTCGCGGTCTTCCTCTGCACCGTCTTCCTGCCCTTGCCTCGGATCCTGTGACCGTCCTAGCATCGCTGATGACGGTTGCGCAACTGATCGTAGCGTAAATGCACCCGGAGAGAGGGAGGGGCAGCACTCATGAGCGAACCCGTGCGATTCACACCGGACGTCGAGCACCCCGCCGAACGCGAGGAGACCATCACTCGGGAGATCCTCGAGCAGATGGGCGAGGCCCAGCGCCGAGCTGCCGGCCGGCATCGGCACGCCCACCGCGACGCCCATGCCAAGAGCCACGCCATCCTCAAGGCGACCCTGGAGGTGCACGAGGGCCTGGCTCCCGAGCTGGCGCAGGGCATCTTCGCCCGCCCGGGACGCTACGAGGCGGTCGCGCGGCTGTCCTCGGCCCCCGGAGACATCCACACCGACCGCACCCCCGCCCCGCGGGGCTGGGCGCTGAAGGTGCTCGGCGTGGAGGGCGAGCGCCTGCTGTCCGAGCCGGGCGGCCACAACCAGGATTTCCTGATGGTCAACTTCCCCACGCTGGCCTTCGGCACCGTGGGCCGCTACCAGGAGATGCTGGGGCTGCTGGAGAAGAACTCCCAGAACCCGGAGCTGCTGCAGCGGCTCACCACCGGCGCCGCCCGGGTGGTGCGCGGGGCCGTGGAGGCCGTGGGCGGGACCCCGAGCGCCACCCTGCAGGTCTGGGGCGGGACAACGCCCACGTCCTCGGCGAGACGTACTTCACCCAGGGCGCCCTGCGCTATGGCGACCACATCGCCAAGGTCTCGCTGGCTCCGGAGTCCGCGAACGTGCGGGCCCTGACCGGTCAGGACATGGACGTGGAGGACTTCTCCTCGATCCGGGACGTGGTGGCGGACTTCTTCTCCCAGGAGGGTGCGGAGTACACGCTGCGGGCCCAGCTGGCGACGGACCTGGAGCAGATGCCCGTGGAGGACGCCTCCGTGCTCTGGGACGAGGAGCAGGCCCCCCATCAGCCCGTCGCGACCCTGCGGATCGCCACGCAGGACACCTACAGCCCTCGCCGCCGCGTCTACGGCGACGACGTCCTCACCTTCAACCCGTGGAACGGCGTGGTCGAGCACCAGCCGCTGGGCTCGATCATGCGTGTCCGCCGGCACGCCTACGAGCAGTCCACCCGCTACCGCCACGAGTTCAACGGCCGCCCGGCCCCCGAGCCGGCGGCGCTGGACGAGATCCCGGACTGATCCCGGCCTGACCCCTCACCATTCACCCCGAAGGATTCTCGAAGGAGGACCTCATGACTGACCGCCCCGACCCCCGACTGCAGGACGAGAGCCGCCTCGACGCCGTCCAGCGCGCCGTCGAGGACGTCGCCCAGGACGCCCCCACGCTGGCCAAGATCGCCCTCGAGGCGATGATCCGCGAGCACAACCCGAACCTGTCCGGCACCGCCGACTCCGCCGGCCGCGTGGGGATGCGCTCGGGGAAGGTCTCGGAGCTGACCGCGATCGCCCGCCTCAAGCCGGGCGGCGCCGAACGGCTGCAGCGCATCTTCGACCTGACCCGCGGCAACATGGACGGTGCCCAGCGCGTGTCCACGCTGCACGACATGCGCTTCGTCTTCTTCGACGACAACACCCGCATCCTCTTCGCCACGGCCTACGACGGCGACTGGGACGCGTACATCAACGACTTCGCCACCAAGATCCCCGAGCTGATGGATCTCCTCTTCCAGAATGTGGAGGGGTGGCCGGGCATCGACAGTCCGACCGTGAAGGACTTCATCGCCGAGCACCAGATCACCGCGTCCGGGTGGTTCGTGGCGAACCCGCAGGTCACCGTGGTGGACACGCGTCGACTGCAGCGCACCGAGGACGCGGTGAACACCTTCCTGGACCGGATGGCCGGGCGCACCGACCTGGACGAGGACACCGCGGCCGCCCTGAAGCAGCTCACCGACACGATCTCCACCCCCGAGGCGGTGGACTACTGAGATGGGCGTCCTCAAGGACCTGAAGGAACGTTTCGAGCGGGAGCGGGTCGAGCTGGACCTGGACGACATCCAGGGTCTGGTGTTGCGGGAGCGGCCTGAGCCCTACGTCGGTGCCCACGCCATGCTGACTGTGGAGGAGGCCGAAGGTGGCCGGGACTTCGTCCGCCGCCTGGCCGAGCACGTCACCTCCGCGCAGGACTGGGCCGATGACCTGCAGTCCTGGACTGGCGTGGCGATCAGCTTTGCCGGCCTGCGCGCCCTGGGGCTGCCCGAGGACTCCCTGGCCAGCTTCCCGTTGCCCTACCAGCAGGGGATGGCCGCCCGCGCTCAGCAGCTCATGGACACCGGGCCGAACGCCCCGGAGCACTGGGACGAGGCGTTCACCCAGGACGCCTGCCACATCGCGCTGACGATCTACGCGGCCGACGCCGACGCCCTGGACGCCGCCCTGGACCGGGCGGAGGAGGTGCTGGAGCACTGCACCGGGGTGACCCTGGTGGCCACCCACCGGTTCGGGGTCGACGAGCTGAACAAGAACCCCTTCGGCTTCCGGGACTCCATCTCGCAGCCGACGGTGGCCGGCAGCGGGGTCCGGCCGCAGCCGGGCCAGGAGCGCTCCATCTCCGCCGGCGAGTTCATCCTGGGCGAGAACAGCGAGACCGGTTCCCCGCTGGCCGTGCCGCAGCCGGATGTGCTGGGCCGCAACGGGACCTACGTGGTGTTGCGCAAGTTCGCCAGCCGGGTGGGCGCCTTCAACGACTACCTGGCCTCGCAGAGCCCGGACCCGGAGGAGCAGCACCGGATCGCCGCGAAGATGTTCGGCCGGTGGCGCAGCGGCGCCCCGCTCGTGCTCTCCCCGGACCACGACGACGAGGAGCTGGGCAACGACCCGGAGCGACGCAACGACTTCACCTTCGAGGACGACCCGAAGGGCCTGATGTGCCCGCACTCCAGCCACATGCGTCGCCTCAACCCGCGGGACAGCGACCTGTCGATCATGACGGACGTCAACATCAAGCGGATCATCCGGCGCTCCTCGACCTTCGGTCCCGGGTGGTCGCCGGAGGTGAGCTCGGCCGATGACGCGAAGGAGGACCGCGGGATCTACTTCATCTTCATCAGCGCCCGGGCCTTCGACACGATCGAGTTCATGCAGCAGGAGTGGATCAACGGAGGCAACTTCGTCGACCTCGGCTCCGAGCGGGACCCGATCGTCGGTCTGCACGAGGACGACCCGACGCAGGGACGGTTCACCATCCCCGCCGAGCCGGCCCGCAAGCGCATCGACGGCATCACCACCTTCAACCGGATGACCGGGGGCGAGTACCTCTTCATGCCCTCGCTCAGCGCCCTGCGGTGGATCGGTGAGGGGGGCTGGACCTCTCACCAGTCGGACGCCGAAGCGTGACGCAGCCTCCGTCCCCGGGCGGCCCCGCGGGCGCCCAGCCGTGGCAGGTGGACCTCGATTGGCTGTGGGGGCACCCCGCCGGGCAACGACGGCTCCCCCGCGACCCTGCGGCTGGACGCCGTCGGCCCCCGGGG
>NZ_JBNFOB010000067.1:0-9434 GCF_057364565.1 Micrococcus sp. LASM2_SD2
CGCCAGGCCGGCGCGGACGTGGTCGCGCTGGCAGAGGCCTGCGGCGCGGGCGTGCTCACCGGCACGAACGGCCGCGGCACCGTCCCGGAGGACCACCCGCTGCTGATCGGCAACTTCCCGGCGGACGAGGCCGTGCTGCCGCTGCTGGAGGAGGCCGACTGCCTGGTGACGATCGGCTCCCACCTGCGCGGCAACGAGACGCAGAACTTCAGCCTGCCCCTGCCCGAGCGGCATGTGCAGATCGACCTGGACGCGAACGTGATCGGCAAGAACTTCACGGTGGAGGTCGCTCTGCAGGCCGATGCCCGATCCGCTGTCGGCGCGCTCGTGGGGGAACTCGGCGGGCATGAGCCGGACGCGGACTGGGCGGACCGCGTGGCCGAGACCGCGCGGGCCGCTCGCAAGGCCCACCGCAAGAACATCGGCGCCTACGGCCGGATCTGCGACGCGATGCGGAAGCGTCTGCCCCGCCGTGCCGTAGTGGTCCGGGACGTCACGGTGCCGGGCAGCTCCTGGGGCAACCGCCTGCTGTCCGTCTACGACGTGCGGGACAACGTGTTCGCCGCCGGCGGCGGCATCGGCCAGGGCCTGGCCCAGGCGATCGGCGCGGGCGTCGGCCGGCCCGAGGACCCCGTGCTCGCCATGGTCGGAGACGGCGGCCTGGCCGTGCACCAGGGCGAGCTGGCCGTCCTGGCGAAGGAGGCGCCGCACGTCGTGCTGGTGGTGTTCAACGACGGCGGCTACGGCGTGCTGCGGAACATCCAGAAGGCGCGCGGAGCGAAGAAGCGCGGCGTGGACCTGCTCACCCCGGACTTCGGCCTGGTGGCGGAGTCTGTGGGACTGCCGCACCGCCGGGTCGACAGCGCAGAGGCCTTCGACAAGGCGTTGAAGAAGGCGCTCAAGCGCGAAGGCCCGTCGATGATCGAGATCGACGTGGCGGCCCTGCGCCCCAAGCCCGCGAAGATGGTCCCGCCGATCGAGGTGCCGAGCGCCGGGTGACCGTCACCTCCAGGCGTCGCCGCGCCGGGCGAGGTACTGCTCCTGAGGCCAGCTGCTGACTCCGGTGACCCGCATCCGGGTGACCGTGCCGTCCGCGTCCACGTCGAAGGGGATCTCCTCGCCGGAGGCGCCGAAGCCGTCCTTGTCCTGCACGCGCAGGGTGGTGGCGTCCAGTGCGCGCAGCTCCTGGGCCACGGCCACCGGGGCGGGGGACGTGGGGTCGAGCATGACCAGGCGGCCGCCGCCGAAGACGACGTCCGTCTCACCCCACAGGCAGCAGTAGCGTCCGGTCAGGCGCTTCAGGTCCGCCTCGGTCACGCCCTCCGGCAGACTCTGCCAGTCCGCGGCGGGAGCGGTGAGCAGGTCGATCAGTTCGACGAGGCCCGTGGCGAGGGACTCGGCGGGGCCGTCCACGGCGTTGGTCAGCACGCAGACGGTCAGCCCGCCCTTCGGGTCCACGAGGGTGCGGGTGATCTGGCCCGGGAAGCCGCCGGAGTGGCCGATGGTCTTCCGGTCGCCGATCTTCGCTCCGATGATGCCGAGGCCGTAGGTCTCGGTGTCCCCTCCGCGCGGGACGGTGGACTCGGCCCGCTGCATCAGGCGCAGGCTCCGGTCGGTGAGCAGACCGTCCTGTCCCACGGCCAGCGAGGAGAAGAAGCGGCTGAGCTCCTCGGCGGTGGAGACGAAGCCGGTGGCCGAGGCCAGGGCGCCCGTGGTCGGGTTGCCGACGGTGACGCGGGTACGGCTGCGCCCGTGCGGACGGGAGTGTCCGGTGACCAGGCGCGGGGAGCCCTCCTCCTGGGCCTCGGCGAGCTCGGGGCTGGTCCTCTCCAGGCCGAGCGGCTCCAGCACCGCGGAGGTGATGTGGGAGACGTAGTCGGTGCCGGTGAGCCGCTCGATGACCGCTCCGAGGACGCCGTAGCCGATGTTGGAGTACTTGAAGTGCTCCTGCGGCTGGTAGGTGGCGCCGTGCTCGGCCACCACCGTCCGCAGCGTGTCCGCATCCGGGAACGGCCGGTCAAGCTGCCAGAAGTCGGCGTCCACGCCGTCACGGATCGCGCCGGCGGTGTGGCTGAGCAGCTCCCGGACGGTCGCACCGGCGAGCGGGGTGTGCACGTAGTCGTCCAGCAGGTCGGCCACCGTGTCGTCCAGGCGGAGGCGGCCGGCCTCCACCAGCTGCATCACGGCCACGGCGGTGAAGGTCTTGGAGTGGCTGGCCACGCGGAACAGGTGGTCCGTGGTGAGCGCCTCCCCGGTGGCCTGGTCTGCGTCGCCGTAGGCCTCGGACAGCACGAGCTCGCCGCCGAGGCGGACGGCCACCTGGGCACCGGGGACCTGCTGCACCTCCACCTGGGTGGCGAGCCAGCGGCTCAGGTACGGGGCCAGCTCCCTCAGCTGGTCGAGGCTCGGGCTGGTCTCGGAGGTGGTGGTGTCCTGGGTCATACGCTCCACCCTAGGCGGACGTCGAGGCTGTCCGGACATTGGGCTCTGCTCCATACTGGCAGCATGAGGAATGCACAGGACGTCGTGGTCGTCGGGGCCGGCCTGGCCGGGCTGGTGGCTGCTCGCCGCCTGGCGGAGCGCGGCCTCTCCGTCTGCGTCCTCGAGCGCTGTGATGAGGTGGGCGGGCGCCAGCGCTCCCGCACGGTGGACGGCTTCGTCCTGGACCGCGGCTTCCAGCTGGTCAACCCCGCCTATCCGGACCTGGCGGCCCACGCCGACCTCAACTCCCTTCAGCTGCAGCGGTTCCTTCCCGGAGTCCTCGTGCGCGGCACCAAGGGTCTCTCGTTGCTGGCCGATCCCCTGCGTGCCCCCGGCTGCGTGCCCCGCATGCTCCGTACTGCTGCCGGCACCGGGCTGCTCGCCCCGGGCCCGGTGACCGGACTGGTCCGCTGGCTGGCCCCCGCTCTCGCCGCCCCGGGACGCAGCAAGCTCTCGCACGACTCCGCACTGCGTGAGGCATGGGACGCCGTCGGCCTCGACGGTGAACTGCGGCGCGCGGTCCTCGAGCCGTTCTTCTCGGGAGTCCTCGCCGACCCCGACCTCACCACTTCCCAGCGCTTCGCCCAGCTGCTCGCCCGCATGTTCGTGCTGGGCACCCCTGCCGTTCCCGCCGCCGGCATCAGGGCCCTTCCGGAGCAGCTCGCGGCTCGGGCCAGGGCGGCGGGAGTCCGGTTCCGGCTCGGCCGGACCGTGACGGAAATCGAACCCATGCCGGGTGGCGTCCGAATGACCGTGCACGGCGGTCCCACCGTGCAGGCGCGTGCCGCCGTAGTGGCGGTGGGACCGGAGGCGTTCGGCCCGCTGACAGGACACGGAGAGGTCCCGAGCCGCGGTCTCACGACCTGGTGGTTCCGGGCACCCGGCGCACCTCACGAACGGTTCCTCGCCGTCGACGGCACCCGCTCCGGTCCGCTGGTCCACACCGCTGTCATGAGCGCCGTGGCCCCGATGCTGTCCCCGGACGGCACTCCCCTCGTCCAGGCCACCGCCCTGCTCGCAGCCGACGCGGACGCCACCGTCCCCGACGAGCTCGCCCGCCGCCATGCCGGCAGGATCTTGGGCGTCGACCCGTCCGGATGGGATCTGCTCGCCCGGGACGACATCCCCCATGCACTGCCCGTCCAGCAGGTTCCCCTGCGGCTGCGCCAACCGGCACGGATCGCCCCCGGCCTGTACGCGGCGGGTGACCACCGGGACACAGCGTCGATCCAGGGCGCCGTGGTCTCCGGCGCGCGGGTGGCGAAGGCCGTGGTAGAGGACCTGGGGCTGCCTCTATGAGCACGGACGACACCGCTTCGCAGAGGCCGCCGGAAGAACCGCACGACCCGGAACGCACCGAGGACGGACGGTACGTCATTGTGCGCGGACGCCGATGGCGCGCCGCCGACCCTGCAATCCCCGAACGGCTGCGTTCCGAGCTGGTCGCCGAGCTCATGGCGTCCCGACGCATGGTGAAGACCCGAGGTGACGCGGCACGTCCTCGCGTCCAGGACGCGAAGGTGGCGCTCGGCGAACGCGGAGACCCCTGGTGGGCGCCGACGGAGCAGGGGCGCCGGGAACGACTGGGCGCCGCGATACGGGCACTGCTGCGCAAGCGCGACAGCGGGACGATGTGCCCGTCAGAGGCCGCCCGGATCGTGGGTGGTGAGCACTGGCGAGACCTGATGCCCATCGCCCGCGCGGTGGCGGGCGAACTGGCGGAGACGGGGGCCGTCGTCGTGCTACAGCGGGGCGGGCCCGTGGATCCGACCACGGCCAAAGGACCGATCCGTCTCGGCCCGGGTCCGCAGCTGGGCACGTGACGGCCCAGCTGGACCTCACAGACTTCTCCTTCTCTATCTCCGCGGCGGCCTGCGTCGCGATCCGCCGGGCACGGCCGGGTGACGGTGACGACGGCCACCACGGTGACCATGGCCCCGAGCATCAGCGCGGCGTCCTCGCCGAGATTCAGGACGCCGGCCTGGGCCGCGGTGATGCTCCTGGACCACGCGGCCCTGTCTCCACTGTCCGCCACGTTCTGGCATCGGCAGGGCTATCATCCTCTCTGGACCACCTGGGAGCGGTGGGCTCTCATGAACGCACAGGGCGGGAGGCGGCGTCGAGGAGGGCCTGCGTCAGCCGGGTGTCCTCCGGGGAGAGGCCGGCAAGGACCTCGGCCAGGGTGACGTCCGTCTGGATGAGGACGTCGATGTTGTCCCCCTCCGGACCATGCCGGGTGACGAAGACCCGCCCGTAGTCGGGCGCCTCCAACGGTTCGGGCGCCCGGGCATTCTCCACGACGCCGTCGGCCCGAACTCGAAGAAGAGCTTCGGCGCACCGTCGGCCCGGTGCACGGTGATGCACCATTCCCACTGCCCCACGAACCGGGCGCGGAGCTGGGTGACGCGTCCCGTCTCGACGGCGGCATCGAACTGGGGTGCGACCACCCGAGCCGTGTAGTCACGCAGGGTCCGCTTCACCTGCCCGAGGACCTTGCGCCCGTCCTGAAACTGACGGCGGGCGTGCTCGGCGACGAGGTCGGCGAACTCGTCCTCGGCCGCGGAGATGGGGCGCCGTCCGTACCGGGCAGACTCGCCGGTCTCGCACAGGGCGGTGAGGAAGTCGAGGGTGTCGTTCGTGTCCACGGTGCTGGGTGCCTCCACAAAGTGGTGGTGCAGCTGCCGGATGAAGAAGTGCTGGTCGGGGCAGGACGTCTGCCAGCGCCGGTCCAAGACCACATGCGTCCGCAGGTCGGTGATGAGGTCAGCGTAGGTGAGGACGGCGGCGTCTTCCCACCCGGAGCCGAGCCGGTGCGCCTCGTGGCGCAGACAGAGCATGGCCACGGCGGCCTTCCGCCCTCCGGCCTGACCGTGGGCGAGGTATCGCCGGTACCCATGCCCGTGACCGTCGGAGACGGAGTAGTTCTCGACGACCACCGCCGCATCCGGCCGGGCCAGGACGATGTCCGCGATGTCCCTCCCACCGCCCGAGGCGACCTCGTCCTGGCCACGGGTGTCGGCCTCCTGCACCACCCGGTACCCGGCCTCCGGGAGACGGTCCTCCGACGCGAGGTGCGCGTTGACTCGCGCCAGGAACTGCCGCTGGAAGACGTCGCCGAGCTCGTGGGTGCCCTCGGCGTCGAGCAGTCAGGCGAAGACGTTGGAGAGCTGCTTCTCATGGGTGCCGTGGTGCATCACCCGGAAGACGTCGAACTGCTCGGCGAGGCTGCGGGAGAGCGAGGGCACGAGCCTGGTCACCATACCGCGCAGGTGGTCTTCCGAAGCTTGGGAGGGTGCCGTCATGCGGTGGTCTCCGGACGGCGCCCGTAGACCCGGTAGCGCCGCTGCGTGACGGTGATCGGGGGCTCCGCGTCGAGGCGGAACAGGGTCTCGGCGTGGTCGTCCACGGTGAAGTCCTCGGGCACGTCCCACGGCACCAGGCCGAGGTACACCACCAGGGCCTCGGCGTCCGCGAACGTCATGGCACCGGACCAGTCCCCCACGGTGTCCACCTCCAGGCCGGCGGCCTCCATGGCGGCGACGTCGTGCTCGGCCGTCACCTCCGGGTACTGCACCTGGCCCCCGAACCATTCGCGCAGCTCAGGGACCTCGTGGCCGTGCACCTGCTGCGTGAGCACGCGCCCTCCCGGTGCGAGGACGCGGGCGATCTCCGCCATGTCCACGGCCTCGTGGCGGGACATCACCAGGTCGAACGTCGCATCCGGCCAGGACAGCCGGTCCCCGGACTCGGCGTCGTAGGCCCGGACGTCCACGTCGGCTCCGGCGAGCGCGGCGGTGGCCACGGGGAGGTTCGGCTTCCACCCCTCGGTCGCGGAGACGTCCTTGCCCGCCGACTCGGCCCCGAGTCGCCCGATGAGCCTGAGCAGGCGCTCCCCTCCCCCGGTGCCGAGGTCCAGGATCCGCCGCGCGCCCCGCATGGCGGCGAGGCAGTCGGCCTCGAAGTCCCAGTCCGGGTCCTCGGACGTCATCCGGCCGTCAAGGCGGGAGAAGTCCCATCCGACCATGCCGGCCGACTCGTGGGCCGAGCGCAGCTGCGCGAGGCGAGTGCCGTCGTCGTGCTCCGGGGTTGCCTCTGCCCACGCCGGAGGGCGGCCCTCGGCGAGCAGCTCACCTGGTCCGGTCCACTCCTGCATCCCGACGACGGCCAGGCCGGAGGTCTTCATCGTCACCTGTTCTCCGGTCAGGCGGGCGACGAGCTCGTCGCAGGCCGGGCTGTGTCCGACCAGGGCGACGGTCTTCGCGTCCCGGGCGTCCGGGGCGGAGGCGAGGCCGCGGACGATCGCGAGCAGGTCGGCGCCGGCGAAGGTGTAGGCCCGCTCGTCGGTGCGCTCGGGCACGGCGGCCGGGAGTTCGGCGGCGGCCAGGTGCCAGGCGTCGGCGGCGCGGGTGGCCGGTGAGACGACCGCCAGGTCGATCTGCGGGGCATGGGCGGCCAGCCACCGTCCGGCCTCCGCGGCCTGCCGTCGGCCGCGTTCCTTCAGCGGCCGGTGGCGGTCTTCCACAGGGACGGACCAGTCCGACTTGCCGTGGCGCAGGACGATCAGGATGCGGCGGGTCATGCACCCATCATGCCGGGCGGCCAGGACGGGCGGGATACTGGTGGGCATGAAGGATCTCCGCGTCGCCCCCTGCCCCGGTGCGCCGCGGGGTCTGATGATCCCTGCGGCCGAGCTGACCGAGCGCTTCGCCCGGGCCTCCGGGCCCGGAGGGCAGGGCGTGAACACCACGGACTCCCGGGTGCAGCTGAGCGTGGACCTGACCACCTGTTCGGCGTTCACCGAGGCGCAGCGCGAGCGGTGCTGCAGCACCTGGACACACGGCTGACGGACGGCGTGCTCACGATCGACGCCGCCGAGCACCGGGCGCAGCGGCGCAACCGGGTGGCCGCCCGTGAACGCCTGTCCGCACTGCTGGAGGAGGCCCTGACGCCTCAGAAGCGCCGCCGGGCGACGAAGCCGACCCGCGGCTCCCAGCGCCGCCGACTCGAGGGCAAGAGGCGCCGGTCCGAGATCAAGCAGGCCCGCCGCCAGCCCCGGATCGACTGAGTCAGGCGATCTCGATGCCCTCGGCGAGGACTCCGTCGGCCTGAAGCCAGCGGAGCCGGGCCACGGTGCGGTCCCGCAGGCCCCATGGGCTGATCGTGTTCACATTGATCTTGGTGGCGCCCTCGAACCCGGCCAGGGTGGAGACCCGCCACTTCAGGCAGATGCGCCAGGGGATGTGCATGTCCACACCGGCGGGACGGGTGTGCCACTCCTCGTTGCACGGCACATCCGGACCGGTGGCGGCGTGGGCGGCGTGCAGCAGGTCTGCGACGCCGCCGAGCTCCTCGGCGCTGTGTTCCCACGGCTCCGAGGCCTCGGCGGTAGACCAGACCTCGAGCGTCGGATACCGGTGCCCGAAGCCGGCGAAGAGCACGGCATGCTCGTTCTCCGCCACCACGAGTCCACGGTCCCGGGCATAGCCGATCGCCCAGTCCTCGAACACGTCCGGGTTCTTCGCGACCGCTGCCAGGACGGCCTCGTTCTGTGCGCCGCGCTCGTCGATGGCCACCAGCTGCTTGTGCAGGTGGTCGAAGGAGGCGCCGGCCGGCTTCAGCCAGTTCTGGAACACGGACACATATTTCACCTGCGGATCCATGCGGTAGAGGTCCTGCGCGGCCTCCGCGGTGAAGCGGATGAACTCGCGGTGCTCCGCCGGCGTGAGCGTCCCGGAGGACGCGAGCTCGTGGTCCGTCTCAGCCCCGTCCACGAAGTGCCGGCGGGCGATGATCACGTCATGCCCTCCCCCGAAGAATCCGGACGCCGCCTCGATACGCTCCTGCTCGGACATGCCCGAGATCTCGTCGTCCGTCCTTCCGGAGGCGCGCAGCTTGTTCTCGATCACCGCCAGAACGTGGGCACGCCCCTGCTCGGTGGCGAGGTAGGCGTCCCGGCGGGCCCGCACCGCCTCGGACAGCTCGTAGCCGTGGTTGAGGTGCCAGTAGTCGTAGCTGAGGATCTCGAAGAGGTTCGGCACCCGGCGGAAGTCGGCCACGGTCGCGGTGAGCTCCGCGGCCGGCGCGGCCGTCAGCGTGCGGTGGGTGCCGTCGTCGTCCCTCACGGAGCGGGCCTTCTCCGGCGGGGTCTCCCGGACGCGCTCGGGACAGAAGGCGCAGTGACGGCCCGCGGCTGCCGGATCCAGCGGCACGGCGGGCGGACGTGCCACGCCCAGCGGTCGGTGGCCGCGCCCGGGGACGGTCCACACCTCCGTGCCGGTGAAGGGGTTGCGCTGCTTGACGGTGCCGTCGGGGAGCTGGACGAGGAAGTCGGTGGCGTCGGCGGGAACGGTCATGACGGCTCCTGGTGCGAGGGGCGGCGGGGCTGGTGCAGGGCTGGTGCCTATGAGGCGGTGGGGACAGGGCACAACCTAGCCGGTGACTGCGTCCGTGCGGTGAACATGCCGCCCGGACGGTGGGCCACCGGGGACGGTAGGCAGGCGCGGAGGCGACCGGGCCCGCGGTGTGATGGCCTGCCGTGGCACAGGTGCCCGGCCCTGCACAGACGCGCTCGGCCGTCAGGGTGGTGCCGCACGCGGTGACGGAGCTCAAGACGTTCACGGTCCGCTCCTGGACGCTCCGTGTGGTGCCCGAAGTGTCATAGACCTGGCAGTTGCTGTCCCAGAGGAATCCGCAGGAGCCCTCCAGGCCCTTGAGGGTCAGGCCGCCGTTGCTGTCCGGGACGAAACAGGTCGCCACGCAGGACTGGGTCAACATGGACCTGTACTCGTCGTACGTGGCGCCGTTGCAGGTCCGGGTCTGACCGGTGCGTGTGTGAAGCGCCCTGGGTTTCGTTCCGACCTACTTCCTCAAGGAGGATCGGACCATGCCCCAGAAGTACAGCCCCGAGTTCAAGGCGAAGGCATTGCAGCTCATCGAGGAGCGCATCCGCGCCG
>NZ_JBNFOB010000068.1:0-9326 GCF_057364565.1 Micrococcus sp. LASM2_SD2
CTCACGGTGCCGTACCTCACCGTCGCGTGGCGGCCGCGGCCGCGGCGGCGGCGATGTCAGCGATGGTGACCCTGGTGGCCGCCGTGGGCCTGGTGGCTGCCCTGCCCGTGGGCACCGTGGCCGTGCGCGTCGTGCCCGTGCTGGACGAGCTCGTCGCCCGGCTCGGACGGACGAACGCCCACGGAGCGGAAGCCCATGAAGCACAGCAGCATGAACATCAGCGTGGTGAACACGATGATGCCGTACCACGGCGCCGGGATCGGCAGCTCGTTGACGACGTGGTGGCCCTCGCCGGCGGCCAGGACGATGGCGGAGTTCAGCATTCTCGCTCCTCGGTGCGATCGGATGGGCGCGCCGGGCCCGCGGGGCGGCGGCGCAGGGGGCGTCGGTGCCAGTCTAGCCCGGCTCAGCGGCGGATCTGGCCGTCGCCGCGCAGGATCCACTTCGTGGTGGTCAGCTCCTCCAGGCCCATGGGGCCGCGGGCGTGCATCTTCTGGGTGGAGATGCCCACCTCGGCGCCGAGACCCAGCTCGCCGCCGTCGTGAAGCGGGTGGAGGCGTTGACGATCACGGCGGCCGAGTCGATGTCCTGCACGAAGCGGTCCGCGTTGGCCAGGTCGTTGGTGACGATCGCCTCGGTGTGACCGGTGGAGTAGCGGGCGATGTGCTCCACGGCCTCGGCGAGGGAGCCGACGGTCTTCACGGCCATGTCCATGTCGAGGTACTCGGTGGCCCAGTCCTCGTCCGTCGCCTCGACCGGATCCACGGCGTTCTCTCCGCGGTCCGAGCCGGTCGGCATGAGCTCCATGGCCTCGGCGTCCGCGTGCAGACGGACGCCGGCGCGGGTGAGCGCCCGCAGGACCTCGCGGGAGGCCTCCTCCGCGCCGCGGTGCAGCAGCAGGGTCTCGGCGGCGTTGCACACGCTGGTGCGGTGGGTCTTCGCGTTGACCGCGATGTCCACGGCCATCCGCACCGGGGCGGACTCGTCGATGAACAGGTGGACGTTGCCCTCGCCGGTCTCGATGACCGGGACGCGGGACTCGCGGACCACCATCTGGATGAGGTCGCGGCCGCCGCGCGGGACGAGCACGTCCACGGCGCGTGGGTGGTCATGAGGGCCTTGACGCCCTCTCGGCCGAGGTCGTCGATGCCCTGCACGAGGTTCGGATCGAAGCCCTGGTTCTCGATGGCCTGGCGCAGCACCGCGATGAGGGCGGTGTTCGTGTCCTTCGCGGCCGAGCCGCCGCGCAGGACCACCGCGTTGCCGGACTTCAGGGCGATGCCGGCGATGTCCACGGTCACATTGGGACGCGCCTCGTAGACGGCGCCGACCACACCCATGGGGACGCGGGTCTGCTGCATGCGCACGCCGTTCGGGAGCATCCGGCCGCGGACCACCACGCCCACCGGGTCCGGCAGGGCCGCGAGGGCCTCGACGGCCGTGGCGAGGCCCTCCAGGCGGTCCTCGTCCAGGGACAGGCGGTCCAGGAGGGCCTCGGAGGTGCCGTTCTCACGGCCGCGCTCCACGTCCTTCTCGTTCGCCTCGAGGATCGTCGCGGAGGAGGCGCGCAGCGCGTCGGCGATCGCCTGCAGCGTCTCGTCCTTGCGGGCACGTCCTGCGGTGGCCAGCTCGGGGGTCGCGGCGCGGGCCCGGCGGGAGATCTCCAGGATGGCGTCGACGGTCTCGTTCTCGGCGGTCTTGGTGTCGGTCATGTCGGTCACCCTTCGTCGATGGCTGTGGGATGCGTACGTGTGTGCGGTCTGGCGAGGCTCAGAGGTAGGCGGAGTGGGACGGAGCGAGCTTCACCCGGTCGTCGGCGTGGACCACCACGCCGTCGTAGCCGGCCCCGAGGTCCTCCTTGAGCTCGGTGGTGGACCGGCCGAGCATGCGCGGCAGCTGGGAGGACGAGTACTGGACCAGGCCGCGGGCCAGGACCTTGCCGCGGGAGTCGGCGATCTCGACGACGTCCCCGGAGGTGAACTGTCCGCTGAAGTCGGTGATGCCAGCGGCCAGCAGGGAGCGGCCGTTCTCGATCACGGCGCGCACCGCACCGTCGTCCAGCACCAGTCGCCCGCGGACCTCGGCGGTCAGACCGAGCCAGGCGGCGCGGGCGGAGCGGCGCCGGCCTGCGGCCTCGAACCACGTGCCGACGTCCTCGCCTGCGAAGGCGGCGGCCGCCTTCGGCGCCGAGGTCAGCAGGGTCGGGATGCCGGTGGTCGCGGCGATGCCGGCGGCGTCCACCTTGGTCACCATGCCGCCGGTGCCGACGCCCGCCGACCCCGGTGTGGCCACGTCCACGCCGACGAGGTCCTCGTCGGAGCACACGGAGTCGATGCGGCGGGAGTCCGGCTTGGACGGATGGCCGGTGTAGAGGGCGTCCACGTCCGAGAGCAGCACGAGCAGGTCGGCCTTGACGAGGTTCGCGGTGAGCGCGGCCAGGCGGTCGTTGTCCCCGAAGCGGATCTCACGGGTGGCCACCGCGTCGTTCTCGTTGACGATCGGCATGACGTCGAGGGTCAGCAGCCGGGCCAGGGCACGGTGCGCGTTGACGTATTGGCCGCGGCGCATGAGCTCCTCGGCGGTGAGCAGCACCTGGGCCACGGTGGTGTCATACCGGCCGAAGGACTGGGAGTAGTAGGCCATCAGACCGCCCTGGCCGACCGCGGCCGCGGCCGTGCTGGGTGGCGGTGTCCTTCGGGCGGCGGGTCAGGCCGAGCTGCGGGAAGCCGGCGGCGACCGCGCCCGAGGACACGAGGACGACCTGCGTGCCGCGGTCGCGCAGCGAGGCGATGAGGTCCACCAGCGCGTCGATCGCCTCGGTGTTCAGGCCCTCGTCCGTCGTCAGGGACGAGGAGCCGATCTTGATGACCACGCGGCGGGCGTCCTTGAGGGTGTCCCTCGTGGTGACCGGGTTCGTCTTGGGCTCTCCGGGCTCACCTCCGGTCGCGGGGGTGGCGTAGCGGTACACGACGGTCTTGCGGTCGGCCATCTGCGGTGGTCTCTCCTCGGTCACTCGGGGTCGGTGGGTCGGTGGTCTCTCGTCCGTGCCGCCGCCCCGGGGTCCGTGCCCGCGGCGGCCGCCCGGAGGCGGACGGGACGTCAGTCCTCGTCGTCGCGGGTGTAGTCCTCGGTCCAGATGCCGGCGCGGCGCTCGGCCTCCATCTCGGCCCGCGTCGCGGCCCGGGCGGCCTTGCGGCGGTCCTGGTCCTCGCGTTTCTCCTGGCGGGTCGCGCGGGTGCGCTCCTCCAGGCGGAGGTCGGAGCCGCGGGGGCCGGCGAGCAGCTCGGCGCCGGTGGAGATGGTGGGCTCCCAGTCGAAGAGGACGCCGGTGGAGTCGTCGCCGATCACCACGGCGTCGCCCGGCGTGGCGCCGGCCTTGAACAGGCCGTCCTCCACACCGAGGCGATGGAGCCGGTCGGCGAGGTAGCCGACGGCCTCGTCGTTGGCGAAGTCGGTCTGGGCGACCCAGCGCTCGGGCTTGAGGCCGCGCACCCGGAACAGCGGCAGCAGGTTGCGCTCCTCGCGGCGGATGTCGAACTCGTGGTTCTCGCCCTTCTTCGTCCGGCGCCGCGGGACCTCGACCGGGGCGGCCGGCTCCGGCTCGGGCTCCTGGGCGCGGGCGGCCTCAACCAGCTCGGCCATCGCGTACTTCAGGGCGTCCAGGCCCTGGTGAGCGAGCGCGGAGATCTCGAACACGCGCAGCCCGCGCTCCTCGAGCCGGGCACGCACCAGGTCGGCCATGTCCTCGCCGTCCGGCAGGTCGGTCTTGTTGAGCGCGACGAGGCGGGGACGCTCGTTGAGCGGCACCACACCGGCACCGCCCTGGGAGAAGACGGGTTCCACGGCGTAGGCGTCGAGCTCGGCCTCGAGGGCCTCGAAGTCGCTGATCGGGTCGCGGTCGGACTCCAGGGTCCCGCAGTCGAGCACGTGCACGAGGGCGGCGCAGCGCTCCACGTGGCGGAGGAACTCCAGGCCGAGGCCCTTGCCTTCGGAGGCACCGGGGATCAGGCCCGGCACGTCGGCCACGGTGTAGCGCACGTCCCCGGCCTGCACCACGCCCAGGTTCGGGACGAGCGTGGTGAACGGGTAGTCGGCGATCTTCGGGCGGGCCGCGGAGATCGCCGCGATCAGCGAGGACTTGCCGGCGGACGGGTAGCCCACGAGGGCGATGTCCGCGACGGTCTTGATCTCGAGGACGAGGTCGCGCTGTTCGCCGGGTAGGCCGAGCAGGGCGAAGCCGGGCGCCTTGCGCTTCTTCGAGGACAGCGCGGCGTTGCCCAAGCCGCCCTGCCCGCCGGCGGCGGCGACGAAGGATGCGCCCTCCCCCACCAGGTCCGCCAGGATGTTGCCGTCCGAGTCCTTCACCACGGTCCCGTCCGGCACCGGCAGGACGAGGTCCTGACCCTGCTTGCCGGAGCGGTTGTCTCCCATGCCGGGGCCGCCGTTCTCGGCGGAGCGGTGGGGCGAGTGGTGGTAGTTCAGCAGCGTGGTGGTCTGGGAGTCCACCACGAGCGTGATGTCGCCGCCGTCGCCGCCGTCGCCGCCGTCCGGTCCGCCGAGCGGCTTGAACTTCTCGCGCCGCACGGAGACACAGCCGTGGCCGCCGTTGCCGGCGGTGAGGTGCAGGACCACGCGGTCCACGAAGGCTGCCATGTCTCGGAGTCTCTCCTCGGTTCAGGGGGCCGACGGTGTCGAGCGGGGGGGGTCGGGCCCCGGATACGCCGATGGCGGGAGCGGGTCGTGAGTTCTGTCAGCGACCCGCCCCCGCCGGGGCGTCTGTACGGCTGCGGTCCGATGTCATCTCACCGGTGCGGCCGACGGAGTCTGTTCAGCCGAGGGTCACTCGGCGGCCGGGACGATGTCCACAACCTTGCGGCCGCGGCGCTGGCCGTAGGCCACGGAGCCAGCGGACAGGGCGAACAGGGTGTCGTCCTTGCCGCGGCCCACGTTGTGGCCCGGGTGGAACTTGGTGCCGCGCTGGCGGACGAGGATCTCGCCGGCGGAGACGACCTGGCCGCCGAAGCGCTTCACGCCCAGGTACTGCGGGTTCGAGTCGCGGCCGTTCTTCGAGGAACTGCCGGCCTTCTTATGTGCCATTGCTGTTACCTATTCTCTCGGATGCTTTCGAGGATGCCGATCCTGCGCGGGGCAGGCCTCAGGCGATCTCGGTGATCTTGACCGTGGACAACTCAGAGCGGTGGCCCTGACGCTTCTTGTAGCCGGTCTTGTTCTTGTACTTCTGGATGACGACCTTCTTGCCACGGGAGTGGGAGACGACCTCGGCGGTCACCTTCACACCGGCGGCGTCGGCGCCCGCCTTGACCTTGTCCCCGTCCACCAGCATCAGAGCGGGCAGCTCGACGGAGCCACCGGTCTCAGCGGCAACGCGGTCAAGGGTAACGAGGTCGCCGACGGCAACCTTCTCCTGGCGGCCGCCAGCGCGGACAATCGCGTACACCACTTGGGACTCACTTCTCTCGACGTTTCTCGGATTGACTGTGTCCACGCCTGCATCTCGACCGCACGCGCGGTTCGCCTACTCGAACACCGTCGCCGTGTGCGACGGGCATGCGGGAGCCAGCTGGCGGTGAACACCGAGTGACCATCATACGCGGTCGGCGTTCACCGGCCAAATGTCCGCTCCGGCGGCGTGGCGACGGAGCGGACACCGGCTCAGCTGTGGCGGACGATGTCCTCCGCCTTGACGCCCACACCCAGCATGACCGGGGCCGCGCCGCCCTCCTTCCGGGGCGCAGGCGCGCCCGCAGAGGCCGTGAACGTGCTGCCGCCTGACGCCTTCGGCGCCTCGACGGTGCTCACCTCGGATCCGGCGGCGCCGGACGAGGCGGCACGGCGGGGGCGACGACGGCGCGGAGCGGGCTCCGCCTGTGCCCTCGCCTCGGACGGGGCGTCCGACGACGTGGGGTTCGTCTCATTCCGGCCCGTGCCGGCCGACGCCTGCACGGGTGCCTCGGCCTGCACGGGTGCCTCAGCCTGCACGGGTGCGTCCGTGGAGGCCGCACGGCGCGTGCCGCGGTCACGCGTGGCGGCCTTCTGCTCCAGTGCGTCCTCGAGCGCGGACAGGTCCTTCGCGCCCTCCGCGGAGGAGGCACGGCGGGGTCCACGGCGGCGCGGCACGGAGACCGGCTCGCCGTCGAAGGTGATGACTCCGCCGTCCTCACCGGCCTCGACGGTCTCGGCGTCCGAGCGGTCGCGGCCGCTCCGGTCCTGACCGTCCCGGTCCTCGCCGTCCCGGCCGGCCCCGTGCCGCTCCGCACCGGAGGAGTCCGGGTCGGAGGAGTCCGAGGCGGAGGCATCGGAACCGTTCTGGGCGCGGTCCTCGCCACGGCCCTCCCCGCCGCGGCCACGGCGCCGCTTGCCGCGCCGCTTGCGGCGCGAGCGGCCGGAGGACTGCTCCTCCCCTGAGCCGTCCTTCGCGCCGGTGCCGTCCTTCGCGCCGGTGCCGTCCTTCGCGCCGGAGCCATCCCCGTCGGTGTCGGAGCCGGCCGAGGCGGAGGTGCCGTCCGCGGCGGAGTCCGTGCCGTCGTCGTCAGCAGCCTTTCCGGAGGCCTTGGCGATGGACTGGAGCGCGGCACGTGCGGCGGCCGCACGCTCCTGACGCTGCCTCTCCTCCTCGCTCAGCTCACCGTCGGAGGAGGTCTGGGAGTTCTGCTGCGCGGCCTCGGCGTCCTGGGACTGTCCCCCGCCGTTGCCGCCGCGCTTCTTCCGGCGACGACGGCCCTCGCCCTCGCCGCGCGGCTCACCGTGGGCGTTGTGGGAGCGATGGCGGTCCACGGGCTCGTCCTGGATCAGGATGCCGCGGCCGGCGCAATGCTCACAGGTCTCCGAGAACACCTCGACCAGGCCGGTGCCCATGCGCTTGCGGGTCATCTGCACCAGGCCCAGCGAGGTCACCTCGGCGACCTGGTGCTTGGTGCGGTCCCGGCCGAGACACTCGACCATCCGACGCAGCACCAGGTCCCGGTTGGACTCCAGCACCATGTCGATGAAGTCCACGACGATGATGCCGCCGATGTCCCGCAGACGCAGCTGGCGGACGATCTCCTCCGCGGCCTCGAGGTTGTTCTTGGTGACGGTCTCCTCGAGGTTGCCCCCGGAGCCGGTGAACTTGCCGGTGTTCACGTCCACCACGGTCATCGCCTCGGTGCGGTCGATCACCAGAGAGCCGCCGGAGGGCAGGTACACCTTGCGCTCGAGTGCCTTGTGGAGCTGCTCGTCGATGCGGTGGGTGGTGTACAGGTCCTCACCGTCGTGGTCCTGGGGCACCCAGTGGTGCAGGCGGTCCAGCAGGTGCGGGGCCACGTACATCACGTAGGCCTCGATGTTGTCCCAGGTCTCCTGGCCCTGCACGAGCATGGCCGAGAAGTCCTCGTTGAAGACGTCGCGGACGGTCTTGATGGTCAGGTCCGGCTCCGCGTACAGCAGCTCCGGCGCCAGCACCTTTGTGCCCTGGGCCTTGGACTGGATGCCCTCCCACTGGGCGCGCAGGCGGTTGATGTCGTTCTGCAGCTCCTGCTCCGAGGTGCCCTCGGCCGCGGTGCGGACGATCACGCCGGCGTCCTGCGGCAGGTGGTCCTTGAGGATCTTCTTCAGGCGGGAGCGCTCCACGTCCGGGAGCTTGCGGGAGATGCCGGTCATGGAGCCGCCGGGCACGTACACGAGGTAGCGGCCGGGCAGGGAGACCTGGCTGGTCAGGCGGGCGCCCTTGTGGCCGACCGGGTCCTTGGTGACCTGGACCAGGACGGTGTCCCCAGACTTCAGGGCGTTCTCGATCTTCTTGGGCTTGCCGTCCAGGTTGGCGGCGGACCAGTCGACCTCGCCCGCGTACAGCACCGCGTTGCGGCCGCGGCCGATATCCACGAAGGCCGCCTCCATGGACGGCAGCACGTTTTGGACCTTGCCCAGGTAGACGTTGCCGATCATCGAATCCTGCGTGGTGTGGGAGACGAAGTGCTCGGCCAGCACGCCGTCCTCCAGCACGGCGATCTGGATGCGCCTGTCCCGCTGGCGGACCAGCATCTTGCGGTCCACGGACTCGCGGCGGGCCAGGAACTCGGCCTCGGTGATGACCTGGCGGCGACGGCCGCCGGCGCGCGAGTCGCGGCGGCGCTGGCGCTTGGCCTCCAGGCGGGTGGAGCCCTTGACGCCCTGGACCGTGTCCGCTGCCTTGGCGGAGGCCTGGCGCGGAGCCCGGACCCGGGTCACCGTGTTCTCCGGATCGCCGTCCTCACGGCCGTCCAGCTCCATGTCCACGGAGCCGCGGCGGCGCTTGCG
Source organism: Micrococcus sp. LASM2_SD2 (assembly GCF_057364565.1). Taxonomy (NCBI): domain Bacteria; kingdom Bacillati; phylum Actinomycetota; class Actinomycetes; order Micrococcales; family Micrococcaceae; genus Micrococcus; species Micrococcus sp. LASM2_SD2. The sequence continues at coordinate 8,296 of NZ_JBNFOB010000068.1, forward strand.
ACGGCGGCGCGAGGTGGTCCCGGAGGGACGGTCCTCGTCCTGCCTGTCCTGGGCGGAGTCCTCGGCGTCGGTATCGTCACCGCCGGCATCGCCACGGCTCTCGCCGCGCTCCGAGCGGGAGCTGCGGCCCCGGCCACGGCGCCGGCGGCGTCCGTGACCCGACTCCTGCGCGTCGTCGCCCTCGCCGGCCTCGTCCCGGTCCTCTGCGTCGGCGTCCTCGGCGTCTCGCCGGCGGCGCTCCGCAGCGGTCAGCTCGGGGATCAGGTCCTCCGGGACGGCAAACGGGTCGGACGGGTCGAAGACGAAGGTCTGGGCGGCGGCCTGATCGCCGTCCTCCTCGGACCCCTCGGAGTCCTCGGCTGCGTCGTCGGACTCGGTCTCGGTCTCGACGGCAGGCTCGGCCGCGGCAGGCTCGTCCTCAGCGCCGGCCATGCCCTCAGCCTTGCCCTGGGTCTCGGTGTCGACCTGCTCCGAGCCCTGCTCGGCGGCGGTCTCCGCGGTGTGCTCGGCGGATTCCGCCGCGGTGGTCTCAGGGGTGTTCTCGGCTGCCATTGCAGCTCCTCCTGCCGCCGGACGGTGCCACACCCACCGCGCCGGAGGCGTCCAGGTCTGCCGCCCCGACGCGTTCGCCCCGTGCCGGCCCGTGGGCCGCGGGGTGCGTCGCGGAGCAGACGCCAAAGTCCTGTGCTGAACCGGCGGGCCGCTCGTCTGTCCTTCTCGGCTGCCCCTTCCGGAACCACCGGGTCGGCCGGGCCGGTACCGCCGGTGTCCGTCCCAGGTCCGCGCGCTGCGGGGCTGTCACTGCCCCACGCGCTGCGTGGACCGGGTCGAGCTGGCTCGACCCCGGTGCGTCGGCGGCGACCCGGCCGGTCACCCAGAGGCCGCGTCCGTGGTGTGGCCACGGCGCGTCGGATCCGATTCTCTCACACGCCGACACGTGACCCCGGGCACGTTCGCCCCCGGCCTAGACTGCCTGCCATGGACCGCTCCACCGACTCCGCCGCCACCGCCGCGGCCCTGGTCGCCGACGA
>NZ_JBNFOB010000069.1:0-9320 GCF_057364565.1 Micrococcus sp. LASM2_SD2
GGTCCAGGACGGGGTCCTTGCCCTCGCGCTTCTGGCGGTCGTAGTCCTTGACCAGGCGGATGGCCACGGGCGAGAGAAGCACCAGGGCGAGGATGTTGACCCAGGTGTAGAGGCCCACGCCTGGCGCCGGCATGGACCTGGCCGGCCCCACGGATAGTGAGACTCCTCGTGGAGACAGGGTTCGTCGTCGTCCATCAGGAGCACCGCACCGAGGCTGGCCAGTCAGGACCGTATCCTCGGTATCGCCGCCTGGAGTCCACACCGTCCATCCCGCAGGGAGCACCACCTCAGGATCCGCGTCGAGAACGTGGGGAAGATCTCCCCGGACGGCGCCCGCGCCTCAGCCCCCGACACCGCGGTGCCGGGTGGCGGGCCCGGCATCCGGGTGGAACGTGGGCTCCCGGTAGTCGGGGTCGGCGCGCTCGGCGTCCTGGTCATAACCGGGGGAGCCGTCGCCGAAACCACTGTCCAGGGGGGAGCGGACCATCAGCTGGTCCTTCGGGATCTCGATGCAGCCGCCCCCGCCGCGCACGATCAGCACGGACTCGCCGCCGCCATGGTCATACTCCGCGGTCAGGGCGAGACCGGTCTCGGCATGCTGGGCGTTCCAGAGGGTGTTCACCGGCGCCTTGGGGTCGAGCCGTTCGGCGATCTCCACCGTCCAGCCGTGCTGTTCCAGGTAGGCCCGGGCGGGTTCGGCGGCGGTCTTCGCCGCGTCCAGGTCCGGCACGCCCTTGCGCAGGGAGAACAGCCAGCGGGTGGCGCCGGGGCCTTCGTCCGTGCGGGGGTCCACCGGCCCGGTGCAGGAGACCTGGGCGAGGTCTCGGAGGCCCGAGGTGTCGATCGCGTCCATGACGGCGGGCAGCTGCTCCTCCAGCAGCTGCTGCTGCCGCTCCAGCAGTGCCGGAGTGGGTTCGGGGCGTGTGGCCGTGGTCTCGGCGGACATGGAGGGCTCCTCGGGGTTCGGGGTGGGGGTGCTCTCACCGGAGCCGGCAGGGGCGGTCTGGCTCGGGCTCCCGCTTGCGGTGGCCGCGGGGGTGTTGCTCTCGGCATCCTGTCCGCCGCAGCCGGCCAGTGCGAGCAGCAGGGCCGCGGCGGCCGCGAGGATGCGGGGAGGACGGTGGGTGAGCGGTGGCGAAGTCACTTCCGGCGCTCCTTTCCGGTTGCGTCCTGGTAGGCCTCGTCCAGCGAGGCACGAGGGAAGTCCTGCAGTAGGGAGTAGTCCTCCGGATGCTTCCGCAGCGGGTCGCGCTCACCGAAGAAGTTCCCGTCCATGCCGATCTCCGGGTACACCTGATCCTCGTAGAGGACGCCCTGGATGTTCCGCAGGGCCAGGGTATCTCCCTGCAGATAGTCGCTGTGGCCGCCGAAGTCACCGTCGCCTACCACGGACTCGCGGTTCCCGGAGCCGTCGAACCGCACGCCGCTCTCCAGGAGCACGACGTCGTCGAACACCTGGTCCGGACGCGAAGAGCCGGTGACCGAGCCGCCCATGCCGAACATCGTGGTGCCGCCCAGCGCACCCTGGGCCGGTTGGACGGCCTGCGCCATGGCGATCATGTCCTTCGGGTTCTGGATCAGATAGCGCTCCGTGTCCGGGTTGGGCAGAGATTCGGCTGGATCGCCGGAGTCGTCACCCATCGGGCCGTACAGCCGATCGATGCCCTGACCTGGGCCGGCGGGGGCGATGTACACGTGTGCGTCCAGCACCATGCCCCGCTTCTCGCCGCTGCCCACCATGGCAGACCCTGCCGAATGGGAGGTCCACACCTTCCGCGGGTCCGTGCCGGCCTCGGCCGTCTGCAGCTCCAGGGCGCGGTCGAACGCCGCCAGCCGCGGCCCTCCCTCCCGGTTGTAGTCGGGGTTCAGATTGGAGGGGACGCCCGGCGGCAGCGCCGTGCCCGCCCAGTAGATGGAGTAGGTACCCAGCGGGGAGTTGCCGTCCATGCGGTCTAGGGCTTCGTTGTAGCCCCGGGTGCTGGCGATCGTGGTGGTGGTGCCCGGGGTGAAGCCCATGATGTGGCGGGTGTCCCTGGTGAGCTGCCCACGGGCCGTGACGATGGCCCCGAGCCCGGCGGTGTCCACGTAGAGGGTGTCGTAGCCCGGCTCCAGGCCGCTGTCCGGGTCCGGGTGGTGGGGGCGCCCGTAGGCGTCGTCTGCCTGCTGCAGCCCCCGCAGGACGGTCTCCTTGTCCTCGATCTGCTCGTCCAGCCTGTTCATCTGTCCCTGGATGCGCAGCCGTTCGCCCTGCCCGCCTGGACCTGGGTGCTCTCCGAGGGACTGCCGCAACGCCTCCCGGCGGGTGCGCAGGTCCGTGAGTTCCTGCTCCTGGGCCGTCAGCAGCCCCTGCACCGTCACCTGGTTCACACGGCCACGGTCGTTGAACGGCACCCCGTTCATGTTCCCGAACACACCCGGGTACTGGTACAGCAGCTGCTCCTGTTCGGCCGGGGTGAGCGCGGCCCAGCGCTCGGCCATGCCCTCCACGTCTTCCGGGCGATTGTGCGGGTCGTGCAGCCGTAGATACTCCTGAACGGCGCGGATCCGGGGGCTGTCGGCGGAGGCGCCCAGGAACTCGTCGCGGGACCGGGTTGCCAGGAACGCCGCGGCCTGCGGGTTCCGGTCGAGCCACTGTCGGGTCTCCGCCTGGCTCATGCCGGAGAGCAGCATCCAGACGTCGTCGTAGCCCTGGGCGGTCACGTTCCCGAATGCGCCGCCCCAGTCGAGGCCGTCCGCGCCGCGCTCTCCGCCGGCCGGCAGCTCGTCGGCCTCACCGCCGGAGATGCCGGAGAGCTCGTCCGCGAACGTCTGCTGGGCGCTCTCCCAGTCCTGCTCCACCCGGTCGCAGTCCCCATTGAACGCGTCGATCTCCGCGGCGATCCGCGGGGCCTCGTCCTCGGGGGCCTGCCCGCCGTGAGCGGCCAGGCCGGCCCTCCGCCCGGTCAGCTCGTCGACGCGCCGCTGCAGCTCCTCGGCCGCGTCCGCCAGGGTGCAGGTGGCCCCGTCCAGGCGGCTCATCGCGGCGGACCAGTCCGCCGTAGGGGCGTCCAGCAGGTCCAGGCCCGAGTGGACCTGCTCGTCAAGGCCGTCCACGTGGAAGCTCGGGCCGAGGCCGCGCCAGGAGCCGGAGGCGTCGTCGTACAGGGCGTCGAGGTCTGACCCGGATTGGCGCAGCCTCTCGGCCGCGGACCGGGCGCCTGCGGCGTCCATCTCCACGCGCGGGACCTCCCGGAGCGGCGGCAAAGGCACCATGCGGATCTCGTCCTCACCCATGTCAGCGGCCCCCGTCCCCGAGTATCGCGGACAGACCGTCCGTGGAGGCCTCGCCGGCCACGGACCGGTCCATGCTCTCGTCCATGCTCACGACCTCCGCCGTCGCCTGGCCCACGCAGGAGGTCTGGTGCAGCACCGTGGCAGCCGCCCGGAAGGGCAGGTCCCGGTAGCGGTCCCAGAAGGAGGAGAACGCGGCCGCCGCCGCCGGCGCGCCCGTCAGTGCGGAGGACAGTGCGTCCCCGTGACCTTCCACGTCGGTGGACAGCACCTCCATGTCCTGGCCGGCCAGCATGGCTCCGTTCAGTGCGGCGACGGTGGCCGCCGGCTGCACCTCGATCCTTGTTCCCCCCATAGGGCCCCTCCCGTCGATATCCTCCCCGGCGCCCCGTGGCGGTGGCCAGAGGCGCCAGCCGCCGGTCGCGCAGACCGTCGGTTCTCGCCCGCCAACCTTAGGCAGAGTCTGTCTGGAGTCGGCAAGGGGTCGTGGACCGCGGAGCACCCCGCCCCTCGACCGCACCTGACCTGCGGCTCTACGACTGGCCAGCCAGGCACCGCCCACCCCGGCGTCCGTCTGGCGTCCACGCCGTCCACCCCGCACGCGCACACGCCGCAGGGGCGAAACCGAGTGGGTCGGCCCCGCTCCTGCGGCATTGAGGTGACGGTGAAGCCTGCTCAGCGGCGGGAAGCACCGCGGTCCATCTGGGCCTTGTTCACGATGGCGATGGCCGCCGTGTCCGGGGCCGAGTCCGCGACCTCGTTCATGGCGTGGTCGGCGTCGCCGGTGCGGGTGAACTCGCCGTGCAGGGACTCCCAGAGGTGGGCGTTGTGCACGCCGATCGCCTTCGGGTCCAGGACGGGGTCCTTGCCCTCGCGCTTCTGGCGGTCGTAGTCCTTGACCAGGCGGATGGCCACGGGCGAGAGAAGCACCAGGGCGAGGATGTTGACCCAGGTGTAGAGGCCCACGCCGAAGTCCGCCATGGCCCAGGCGAACCCGGCCTTCTGGGTGGCGCCGAAGACCATGGAGCCGGCCAGCACGATGTGGGCGATCGCCTCGAGGACCTTCAGGGTGGACTTGCGCTTGACCAGGTACGCCAGGTTGGTGACGGCGTAGAAGTCGAAGGACAGCAGCGTGGTGAACGCGAACAGGAACACGGCCACCGCCACCAGGGACGGACCGAAGGTCGGGATCACCGAGTCGATGGCGGTCTGGGTCCAGGCCGGGCCCTCCTCCACGCCGGGCAGGTTCTCCACGATGGGGGTCTCCCCGTCCGGGCCCATGACGTTGAAGGAGTCCGTGGCGAGGATCATCAGGCCGGTGATGGTGCAGACGAACAGGGTGTCCACGTAGGCGGAGAAGCCCTGGGCCAGGCCCTGCTTCACCGGGTGGGTGACGTTCGCGGCGGCCGAGGCCTGGGCGCCGGAACCGGTGCCGATCTCCGTGGAGTAGATGGCGCGGCGGATGCCCCAGGCGATCGCGGCGCCCATCATGCCGGCATAGGCGGAATCCACGGCGAAGGCGGAGGAGAAGATGAGGCCGAACATGGCCGGGACCGCGGTGGCGTTGAAAGCCACCACGACCAGGCCGATCAGGATGTAGGCGCCGGCCATGAACGGCACGATCAGGCCCACGGTGCGGCCGAGGCGGTGCATGCCGCCGAACACGATGACCAGGAAGAACGCGGCCATGGCCAGGCCCACCCAGAGCGGGTCCCAGCCCCAGGCCTCAGAGGTGGCGGCGGTGACGGCGTTGGCCTGGATCTGCGGACCGGTGATGGTGGTGGCGAACACGGTGGCGGCTGCGTAGGCCACGGCGAGCCAGCGCCAGTTCCGGCCGAGGCCCTCGAGAATGTAGAAGGCCGGGCCGCCGCGGAACTCGCCCTTGACCTTGTGCTTGTACAGCTGGGCGAGGGAGGACTCGGCCACGGCCACGGGGGCGCCGAGGAACGCGGTGATCCACATCCAGAACAGGGCGCCGGGTCCGCCTAGGTACATGGCTGCTGCGACGCCGGCGATGTTGGCGACGCCGATGCGGCCGCCGAGCGCCATGGCGAAGGCCTCGAAGGAGCTGATGCCGGCCGAGGTGCGCCCGCCGTGGATCAGCTGCCCCACCATGTCTCCGATCAGGCGGAGCTGGGGGACGCCCATCCGGATGGTGAAGTACAGGCCGATGGCCAGGATGATGATCACCATGGGCAACGCCCACATGATCGCGTTCGCAGATTCGATGAATGACTGCATGGGAACCTCAAGGTCGATGACAGAGCATATAGGACCTTAGGGCGACCTGAGTCACACCCGCGAGGTTTGATCTGCGGTCCGTTCAGTATGCGTTGGTCAGGGGTTTGCCGGGGTGACGGATTACCAGGCTCGGTGCGTCCTTCCTTATCGCCGACTGACCAGTTCCGACGTCCAGCGTCACAGGCGACGCCGGCACAGGCTGCGCAGCGCCACCCGTGCCGGCATCTCATAGGCCACCGTGAGTCAGACCGGTCCCACCACGGTCAGCCCCGCCCAGGTCCCTCCGGCGACGGGCGAGAGGTCATGCCGCATGGTGACGTGCCAGCCGAGGACCCTGACGGTCCAGCTCCTGGTGCGCGCGGCCGGGCGGGGCCGCTCAGACCAGGCCCTTCTCCTTGAGCCACGCGCCGGCGACCTCTCCGGGCTGCTTCTTCTGCTCGCCGGAGTTCTCCGCGTTCATGGCCATGAGGTCCTCGGTGGTGAGGACCTCCTGCACGGACTCCACGGCCGCGCGGATCTCGTCCGAGACCTTGTCCTTCGCCATGAGCGGGACGATGTTCTGCGGGGTCACCATGCCCTCGGGGTCCTCGAGCGGCACGAAACCGTTCTCCCGGATGGCCGGGGTGGTGGAGAAGATGTTCGCCAGGTCCACGTCCCCGTCCTTGAGGGCCTTGACGGTGAGGGGTCCGCCGCCGTCGCTGATGGGGGTGAACGCCATCTTGTCCGCGGGCACGCCGTAGACGGACTCGACCCGGGCCAGGCCGGCGCCGTAGTCGCGCTGGTTCATCTCCGGCGGGCCGCCCACACGGATCGTCCCGCTGTAGTCCTTTAGGTCCGTGTAGGAGGAGATGCCGTTCTCCTTCGCCCACTCCCCGGTGGCGCACCAGGTGTCCTTGTTCTCCGCCTCGGCCATCGCGAGGGCCTGCATGCCCTGCGGCAGGGCGCCGGCCAGGGCGTCGTACACCTCGTCTGGGCTCGAGGCCTCGACCTCCTTGTCATAGAAGGCCAGCAGGTTGCCGGTGTACTCGCCGATCAGGTCGATGGAGCCGTCCTCGAGGGCGCCGAGGTAGACCTCGCGGGAGCCGATCTGCATCTTCCGCTCGACCGTCATGCCCTTGGCCTCGAGGACCTGGGCGTAGAGCTCGCCGATGATCTCGGACTCCGGGAAGTTGGCGGAGCCGACGCGGACGGTGCCGCCGCCCTCGCCCGACCCGCCGGAGCCGGAGCCGGAGCCCTGTCCCCCGCCGTCGGAGGACAGGGGGGTCCCCGCCGCACGCGGCGAGCAGGGGCGCCCCGGCGAGCAGGCCGATGACGGCACGGCGGCGCAGGAGTGGGTCCGGGGTGTGGTGGGTGGCAGCCATGGCAGCCGTCCTTTCGTGGGGGTCAGCCGCGGGCCTTCAGGCCGGCGGGGGTCATGAGGCGCTGCACGAGCAGCAGGAGGCCGTCGCACACGAGGGCGAGCACGGCGATGAGCACGGCACCGGCGAGCATGGTCACGTAGTCCTGCACGGCGAGCGCGTCGAAGAGGTAGCGGCCGAGTCCGCCGAGGCCCAGGTAGGAGGCCACGGAGGTCGTGGCGATCACCTGGAGGGTGGCCGAGCGCAGCCCACCCATGGCCACGGGCAGGGCGATCGGCAGCTCCACCTGGCCGATCAGCTGGCCGGTGGAGTGGCCATTGGCGCGGGCGGCGTGGACCACCTCGCGGGGCACGGCCTGCAGTCCGGCGTAGGTGCCGGCCAGTAGCGGCGGGACGGCGAGGATCACCAGCACGATCACGGTGGGGACCAGCGCCTGCCGCAGCCCGATGTCCAGGACGATCGCGAGGAAGGTCAGCAGGCCGAGGGTCGGCAGGGCGCGCAGGGCGCTGGACAGGGCCACCACCACGCGGCGCCCCCGGCCGGTGTGGCCGATCCAGACGCCCACCGGGAAGGCGATGGCCGTGGCGATCACCAGGGCCAGCGCGGAGTAGCCGAGGTGCTCGAGTACGCGGGCGGGCACCCCGTTCGGGCCCGCCCAGTGGGCGGGGTCGGCGAACCAGGAGAACAGGTCGGCGATCATCGGCGCCCCTCCTGGACGGCGAGGTCGGGCACCGTGGCGAGTGCCGTCGTCGTGGTGTTCCGGGACGCACGACGACGGCCGCTCACCCGGGCGGCCTTCACCCGCCTCGTCCAGGGCATCAGCAGGGCGGCCAGCGCCACGAGGGCGAGGTCGAAGACGACGGCGAGGAGAGCCGTGCCCACGATGCCCACGACGATCTCGGTGACGAAGCTGCGCGCGTACCCCTCGGTGAAGAGGGTGCCCAGGGACTGCACGCCGATCAGCGCGCCGACGGAGACCAGGGAGAGCGTGGAGGCGCTGACCACGCGGGTGCCGGCAAGGATCGACTCTCCGGCCAGCGGCAGCTCCACCCGCCAGAACCGCTGCCAGGCGCTGTGGCCCTGGGCGGTGGCGGCGGTGAGGAGTTCGGCGTCCACGGCGTCGAAGGCCTCGGAGGCGCTGCGGGTGAGCAGGGCGACCCCGTAGAGGGTGAGGGCAATGACCACGTTGAGCGGATCGAGGATCTTGGTGCCCACCAGGCCCGGGAGGATCACGAAGACCGCCAGGGACGGGATGGCGTAGAGCAGGCTGGAGCCGCCCACGATCAGCCTCCGCCCCCAGCCGGTGGCGTTGGCGAGGCGTCCCAGGGGGAGGGAGATCAGGACGCTGAGCAACACGACCGGGGCGGCGATGGCGATGTGCCGCCAGGTCAGGGTCAGGATGAAGTCCAGGTTGGTGCTGATCCAGGTCACGGCTGCACCAGCGTCCCGGCGACGCGGCCGGAGCCGTCCACCACGGTGGCGGTGCCGGCGCGGTCCTCCAGGTGCAGCGCGCGGCGGTCCCCGCCCACGAAGGAGCGGACGAAGTCGTCCGCCGGATGCAGGAGGATGTCCTCCCCGGCGCCGTGCTGGGCGATCCGTGCGCCTTCGCGCAGGACGAGGACCTCGTCCCCAAGCAGGACGGCCTCGTCCACGTCATGGGTGACGAAGAGGACCGTCTTGGCGAGCTCGCGCTGGATGCGGAGCATCTCGGCCTGCAGGTCCGCGCGGACCACGGGGTCCACGGCGGAGAACGGCTCGTCCATGAGCAGGATGTCCGGGTCCGGGGCGAGGGCGCGGGCCACTCCCACGCGCTGGCGCTGGCCGCCGGACAGCTGCGCCGGGTAGCGCTTGGCCAGGGCCGTGGGCAGGCCGACGAGCTCCAGGAGCTCGTGCGCGTGGTCCCGGGCGGCGCGCGAGACGCGGCCGGTCAGACTGGGCACGGTGAGGACGTTGTCCAGCACAGTGCGGTGCGGCAACAGGCCGGCGTTCTGCATGACGTAGCCGATGCCGCGGCGCAGGCGGACGGGGTCCTGGGAGGCGACATCCTCCCCGTGGACCAGCACCCGGCCCGCGGTGGGGTCCACCATGCGGTTCACCATCTGCAGCAGGGTGGTCTTGCCGCAGCCGGAGGAGCCCAGCAGCACCGTGGTGGTGTGCGCGGGGACCTCCAGGGAGAAGTCCTCCACGGCGCAGGTGCCGTCCGGGAAGGTCTTCCCCACGTTCTCGAAGCGGATCATGCGGGGGTACTCCAGGGGGTCGGGGAGCATGGGGCGGGGCGTCGCGGGGGCCGCGAAAGGAGGCCGTTGCCGACCGGGCGGGCCGGGCCACGTTGACGCCTGGCTAGTCAGGATAGACGTGCCCCGGATCACGGGTCGAGGGTCGGGCCCCGTGCGGCGCCTGACCCCTGGTGGGGGCAGCGTCCCCTGCTCAGCCGGCGGCGGCGCGGACCTG
>NZ_JBNFOB010000070.1:0-9206 GCF_057364565.1 Micrococcus sp. LASM2_SD2
CGGGGCGTGCACGGCATGGCGGGGGCCTGGGCCGTGCGCACGCTGCTGGCCGACCTCCGGTCCTGAGGCGGCGGCTCGACTCCCGTGCCGTCGTGCCCGTGGTGACGCCTCCCGCGCGCGGTGCGATTGTGTCACGGCAGTTACGAAAGGGTAACGATCGAACTGGGAAGCGCCTGTTCGCCACGTCACGTTTTTGCATGTGGCCCACGTCGGGTTAATGTGTGGTGCATCTCACGGAGTGGAACCTGAGGGGGTTCGCTCTCGCGGTGATTCATCCACCGAGATCAACCGGGGACTTCCCGGGAGGTCTCACCCCACTGAGATGCACTTTGCACCTTTGATGATTGGAGTGACTTCCATGAAGTACACCAAGCTCTCTGCGGCCGCGGCCCTCGCCGCCGGCTCCGCGCTCTTCCTCTCTGCCTGCGCCCCGGCCGGCCCGGCGGACAACAACGATGGCGGCAACGGCGGCAACGGCGGCTCCGGCGGGAACGGCGGCACCGAGTTCACCACCGGCGAGCAGGGCGAGAAGTACACCGTCGAGGCCGACGGCCCCGGCCTTGCGGACATGAAGGACGTCGAGACCAAGGACGGCTCGGTGGCCTACTCCATCGGCGAGGACGAGTTCTCCTCCTACAACGGCCTGCAGTCCAACACCTACACCTCGTACAACTCGGCCGTGGTGGACCGCCTGTTCTCGGGCTTCTTCTACTTCGGCACCGACGGCACCATCATGCGCAACGAGGCGTTCGGCACCTACGAGAAGGTCTCCGACGACCCGCTCCAGGTGAAGTACACCATCGCGGACGACGCCAAGTGGTCCGACGGCACCGACGTCACTGCCCTGGACTTCCAGCTGCAGTGGGCCGCGGACAACGGCAACCTGAAGGACGGCGACGCTCAGCTGTTCGACTCGGTCTCCTCCACCATGGGTGACTACATCGACGAGATGCCCGAGGGCGACCCGAAGGGCAAGGAGTTCACGCTCACCTACAACCAGTCCTACGCGGACTGGGAGATCCTCGTCTCCACCGCTCTGCCGGCCCACGTGGTCGCCAAGGAGTCCGGCATGTCTGAGGAGGAGCTGGCCAAGGCCATCGAGGCCAAGGACGTCGAGGCCCTGAAGCCGGCCGCGAAGTTCTGGAACGACGGCTGGGACTTCAAGCCGGGCGAGCTGCCGGACGAGTCCCTCATCCCGTCCATGGGCCCGTACAAGATCAAGAAGGACGGCTGGACCGCCGGCCAGTTCATCACCCTCGAGGCCAATGACAAGTACTGGGGTGAGAAGCCGGCGATGAAGGAGCTCGTGGTCCGCTTCGCCGCTGCCGACACCCACGTCCAGGCGCTGCAGAACAAGGAGCTCGACGTCATCGAGCCGCAGGCCACCGTGGACACCCTGCAGCAGCTCGAGGGCCTGGGCGACCAGGTGGTCGTGCAGACCGGCGACCAGCTCTCCTGGGAGCACCTCGACTTCAACCGCGGCGAGGGCTCGGTCTTCGCCGACTCCGCCGAGCTGCGCGAGGCCTTCGCCCTCTGCGTGCCGCGCCAGCAGATCGTGGACAACCTCATCAAGCCGATCAACAACGAGGCCGAGGTCATGAACCTCCGCGAGGTGTTCCCGTTCCAGGACAACTACGACGAGGTCGTGGAGGCGTCCTACCCGAAGGAGATGGACGAGCCGAACATCGAGAAGGCCAAGGAGCTCATCGAGAAGTCCGGCGAGTCCAAGCCGAAGGTCCGCATCGGCTACAACTCGCCGAACCCGCGCCGCACCGAGATCGTCTCCATGATCAAGTCCTCCTGTGACGAGGCCGGCTTCGACATCGTGGACTCCGGCAACGCGAACTTCTTCACCGAGGTCCTCGGCGCCGGCGACTTCGACGTGGCGCTGTTCGCCTGGTCCGGCTCCGGCCAGAAGGCCTCCGGCCGCAACATCTACCACTCCACCGGTGCCCAGAACGACATGAGCTACTCCAACCCGAAGGTCGACGAGGCCTGGGACAAGCTGGCCGGCTCGCTCGACGAGAAGGTGCAGCTGGAGCAGGTCAAGGAGATCGAGAAGCTCCTGTGGGAGGACTACCAGGCCATCCCGCTGTTCGCCCACCCGGGTATCCTTGGACAGGCTGCCGACGTGGCGAACGTCCGCAAGACCTCGACCCAGTCCGGCGCTCTGTGGAACGTGGAGCAGTGGGTCCGCGTCCAGGACTCCGCCGAGTGACGAACCCCCGGCGTCCGGGTGTCACAGCTCTCACCGTGTAGTGTGCTGTGACACCCTGACACCCACGGTGTGAAGGGCCCGACCGCCCCGCGGTCGGGCCCTTCCCCGTGGAACCCCGCTCTGCGCGGGACCTCCCAACCCATCACTGAGCACGGAAGGTCACCCCCTGTTGTGCTGAAATTTATCCTCAAGCGACTCGGCAGCTCGTTCCTCGTGCTGTTCGGCGCATCGATCCTCCTCTATGTCCTCGTCGTGAACTCCGGCGATCCCCTCGCGGATCTGCGTGAGTCCCAGAACGAGAACCGCGAACAGCTGATGCAGGCCCGCATCAACTACATGAACCTGGACGAGCCCTGGTACTCGCGCTACTTCATCTGGCTGCGCGGCGTGGCCGGCTGCCTCGTGGGCTCCTGCGACCTCGGCACCAACCGCGGCGGCCAGCAGGTCCTGGACCTGCTCTCCAACGCGGCCTCGTCCACCCTTCGCCTCGTGGTGCTGGCCACCGTGCTCGCGATCATCATCGGCATCGGCATCGGCATCATCACGGCGATCCGCCAGTACTCCGGCCTGGACTACGCGGTGACGCTGCTGATCTTCCTGTTCTTCTCGCTGCCGGTCTTCTGGGCCGCCGTGCTCCTCAAGGAGTACATGGCCATCGGCTACAACAACTGGATCGCGAACCCCACGTTGAACTGGACGTTCATCATCATCGGGGCCCTTGTCGCAGGCCTGGTGATGCAGGCGGCGATGGCCGGCAACACCAAGCGCCGTCTGCTCACCTTCGTCCTGACCGCCGGCTTCGTCCTCGTGGTGTTCCCGACCCTGCACGCCCTGGACTTCTGGCGCCAGCCGCGCATGGGTCCGCTCGTGCAGCTGGTCATCGGCCTGGCCGCGGCCGTCGCCGTGACCGCCATCGTGGCCGGTCTCAAGAACCGCAAGGTGCTGTACGCCGGCCTCGTGACCGTCGCCGTGGGCATGGTCTGCTACTACGCCACCTACGGCCTGCTGATGAACAACCCGTCCTGGCTGATCCTGCTGGGCCTGGGCATCATCTGCGTGCTCGTCGGCATCCTCATCGGACGCCTGATGGGCGGCTACTCGAAGGGGGCGGCCGTGACCGTCTCCGCGATCACCGCGGTGATCATGGGTGTGGCGATCGTCATGGAGCACATGACCAACTACTGGCCGCTGCTGCTGCGCGCCAAGCCGCGTCCGGTGGCCACCATCGGTTCGGAGACCCCCGGCCTGGACGCCCACTTCTGGGTGGAGTTCATGGACAAGGGCACCCAGTTGCTGCTGCCGACCGTCCTGCTGACGATCATCTCGGTGGCCACCTACTCCCGCTACACCCGTTCCTCGATGCTCGAGGTGTCCCGTCAGGATTACATCCGCACCGCGCGGGCCAAGGGCCTGGGCGAGCGTCAGGTGATCCTGAAGCACGCGTTCCGCAACTCGCTGATCCCGATCACCACGATCATGGCGTTCGATTTCGCCGGCCTCATCGGCGGCGCCGTGATCACCGAGCGCGTGTTCGGCTGGAAGGGTATGGGTGAGCTGTTCGCCACCGGCCTGAACCAGGTGGACCCGGCCCCGGTCATGGCCTTCTTCCTGGTCACCGGCACGGCCGCCGTGCTCATGAACCTCGTGGCGGACGTCCTGTACGCCATCCTCGACCCCCGGATTCGAGTGTGATCGCGATGACGACGAACAACACCACCGCGCCCACCGAGGCGCAGAAGGCCTTCGACCTCGCCGAGGCCGAGGACGCCAAGCTCCGCCAGAAGACGGGGAAGTCCTTCTCCCAGGGTCAGCTGGTCCGGAAGCGCTTCTTCAAGCACCGTGCCGCGATGATTTCCACGATCGTGCTGATCGTGATCACCGTCTTCGCGTTTACCTCGATCGGCTTCGGTCCGATCCCCGGCTGGTGGGACAAGTCCTACCTGTCCGCCGGCTCCGTGGTGAACGGGGGGAAGCCGACCATGTCGATCGTGCCGCAGTTCCTCGGCGGCGACGGTCTGGCCTGGGGGGAGCACCCGTTCGGCCAGGACTCCTCCGGCAAGGACTGGTTCGCCCTGGTCATGCGCGGCACCCAGCAGTCGCTCATCATCGCCGTGATCGTGGGCCTCGTGTCCACCGCCATCGGCGCGATCGTCGGCGCGCTGTCCGGCTACTTCCGCGGCTGGGTCGACTCGCTGCTGATGCGTCTGACCGACCTAATCATCGTGATCCCGCTGCTGGTGCTGGCCGCCGTGCTCGGCAAGATGTCCAACAACCTGCCGGGCGGCATCATCCCGCTGGCCATCGTCCTGGGTCTGGTGTCCTGGACGTCCCTGGCCCGTCTGGTGCGCGGCGAGGTCCTCTCGCTGCGTGAGAAGGAGTTCGTCTCCGCCGCCGTGGCCATGGGCGCCAAGCCCGGCCGTGTCATCTTCAAGCACCTGTTGCCGAACACGATCGGCGTGATCGTGGTGAACGCGACCTTCGCGATCGCAGGCGCGGTCCTGCTGGAGACCTCCCTGTCCTTCCTCGGCTTCGGCGTCCAGCCGCCGGAGTCGTCCCTCGGCCTGCTGATCTCCCAGTACCAGAACGCGTTCACCACGCGTCCCTGGCTGTTCTGGTGGCCCGGCATGCTGATCCTCGCGATCGCCCTGTCCGTGAACTTCCTCGGCGACGGCCTCCGTGACGCCTTCGACCCGCGTCAGGGCGGCGGTGCCCGCAAGAAGAAGGGCTTCCTGGGGTTGTCCGGCCGCAAGAAGGCCCTGGACGAGGCCGCGTCCTCGACCACGCCGAGCGGCGCCGCGACCGCCTCGGGCGGCTCGGTGGCCTCGGACGTCAAGCCCGCGGCGCACCCCCGTCGCCGGTGACGGGCCGAACGACGCCCCCGCCGCCGCTGAGGGTCCGATCGCCCGTGTGGACAAGGACACCGACCGCGGCCAGCCCGGCAACCCGCGCGGTCAGTGACGTGAGCTGAGAAGGAAGTGCATTCCATGTTCGGAAAGAAGAAGAACGACGCCGCCGCGGCGGCGCAGGGCGCATCCGCCCAGGGCACCCCGACCGGCTCCACCGCTGCGGACGTCCCCCAGGGCGGCGGCGGTCCCGTCGCCGGCCCGACCACGACCGCCATGGGCATCGTGAAGCGCCACGACGACCTCGGCGGCCAGCCGGTCCTGTCCTTCACGGACGTCGACGTCAAGTTCGACACCGAGTTCGGCCAGGTCCACGCCGTCAAGGGCGTCACGTTCGACGTGCGTCCCGGCGAGGTCGTCGCCCTCGTGGGCGAGTCCGGGTCCGGCAAGTCCGTGACCAGCTCCACCGCCATGGGCCTGCTGCCCTCGAACGCGGACATCACCGGCTCGGTGAAGCTCGCCGGCGAGGAGGTGCTCACCATGAGCGACGGGCGCCTGCGCAGCCTGCGCGGCAAGGACATCTCCATGGTGTTCCAGGAGCCGATGACCGCGCTGAACCCGGTCCTCACGGTCGGCGACCAGCTGACCGAGTCGATCGAGCTGCACGGTCTCGCCTACGGCACCGAGGCGGACAAGATGGCCGTCGAGCTGCTCACCATGGTGGGCATCGCGGACGCCCGCGCCCGCCTGAAGCAGTACCCGCACCAGTTCTCCGGCGGCCAGCGCCAGCGCATCGTGATCGCGATGGCCATCAGCTGCTCGCCGAAGGCGATCATCGCGGACGAGCCGACCACCGCGCTCGACGTGACCGTGCAGGCCGAGATCCTCGAGCTGCTGCGGTCGCTGAAGAACAAGATGAACACCGGCATCCTGCTCATCACGCACAACATGGGCGTGGTGGCGGACATGGCGGACCGTGTCTGCGTGATGCTGCACGGCGAGCTGGTGGAGTCCGGTCCGGTGCACCAGGTGATGCAGCACCCACAGCATCCCTACACCCAGCGCCTGCTCTCCGCCGTGCCCCGCCTGGGCAACTCGTACCACGTGGCCGAGCCGGAGCCGGTGACCTCCACCCAGACCAGGGCGAAGTACGCGATCGAGGCGGAGAACCTCAACCTCGAGTACGACCACCGCGGCAAGAAGAACCGTGTGGTCCACGACGTGTCCTTCACCGTGGCGCCGGGTGAGATCATGGGCCTGGTGGGCGAGTCGGGCTCCGGCAAGTCCACCATCGCCAAGTCGGTGCTCGGCCTGCTGCCCGTGGCCTCCGGCTCGCTGAAGATCTACGGCGCGGACCTGGCGTCCATGCCCGTGAAGCAGCAGCGCGCCCTGCGCAAGCGGATCGGCGTCGTGTTCCAGGACCCGGCGGCCTCGCTGGATCCGCGCTTCCCGATCGGCGACATCATCACCGAGCCGATGGTGGTGCACGGGGTGGGGGACCGGAAGGCCCGCCTGGAGCGTGCCTACGAGCTGCTGGATGCCGTGAAGCTGCCGCGCTCCGTGGTGAACCGCTTCCCGCACGAGCTCTCCGGCGGTCAGCGCCAGCGCATCTCCATTGCGCGTGCGCTGACCCTGGACCCGGACGTCCTCATCGCCGACGAGCCGACCTCGGCCCTCGACGTGTCCGTCCAGGCCGCCGTGCTGGACATGTTCGCCCAGCTCCAGGAGCGCTACGAGTTCGCCTGCCTGTTCGTGTCCCATGACCTGGCGGTCGTGGACATGCTGGCCCACAAGGTGCTCGTGCTCAAGGACGGCAAGGAGGTCGAGAAGGGCCTCACGGACGACGTCCTGCACAACCCGCAGGCCGAGTACACCCAGCGCCTGCTGGCCGCGGCCCCGGTGCCGGACCCGGACGAGCAGGCCGAGCGCCGCCAGGAGCGGCGCGAGCTGCTCGCCTCCTTCGGCGAGCACGCCTACTGATCCGCACCGGATCCCCTCCGCCGCACCACAGCGGCACGCGACGACGGTCGGGCACCTGCCTGGCCGTCGTCGCCGTCTGCGAGGGAGCGGCGCCGGCGCACGCCGGTGACGTTCCACGCCACCGGCGGCGACGGCGGTTCCACGCGCGTACAATCGCACGAGGGCCGCCGTCGGCGTGTGCCCGCCAGACCTCCCCCACCACCCCGGACAGGACCTTCATGAGCTCGAATCCGACCGCCCGCACCGACCTGCGCAACGTGGCCATCGTGGCCCACGTGGACCACGGCAAGACCACGCTCGTGGACGCGATGCTGCGCCAGACCGGCGCCTTCTCCACGCACGGAGAGGTCGCGGAGCGCGTCATGGACTCGGGTGACCTGGAGAAGGAGAAGGGCATCACGATCCTGGCCAAGAACACCACCGTGTTCTACTCCGGCCCGTCCGCCCCGGAGGGCGAGACCGTGACCATCAACGTCATCGACACCCCGGGCCACGCGGACTTCGGCGGCGAGGTCGAGCGCGGGCTGTCCATGGTGGACGGCGTCGTGCTGCTCGTGGACGCCTCCGAGGGCCCGCTGCCGCAGACCCGCTTCGTGCTGCGCAAGGCGCTGGCCGCCAAGCTCCCGGTGGTGCTGGTCGTCAACAAGACGGACCGCCCGGACGCCCGCATCGACGGCGTGGTCTCTGACTCCATGGACCTGCTGCTCGGCCTGGCCTCGGACCTGGCCGAGGAGGTCGAGGACCTGGACCTGGACTCCGTGCTGGACGTCCCGGTGGTGTACGCCTCCGGCAAGGCCGGCCGCGCCTCGCTCGAGCAGCCGGCCGACGGCTCGCTGCCGGACTCCGAGGACCTGGAGCCGCTGTTCAACGTCATCATGGAGCGCGTCCCGGCGCCCACCTATGACGAGGGCGAGGTCCTGCAGGCCCACGTGACCAATCTGGACGCCTCCCCGTTCCTGGGCCGCCTGGCGTTGCTGCGGATCTTCAACGGCACCCTGAAGAAGGGCCAGCAGGTCGCCTGGGCCCGCCAGGACGGCACCCAGAAGACCGTGAAGATCACCGAGCTGCTGGCCACCAAGGGCCTGGAGCGCGTGCCCGCCGAGCAGGCCGGCCCGGGCGAGATCGTGGCGGTCGCCGGCATCGAGGACATCATGATCGGCGAGACCCTCACCGACGTGGAGAACCCGAAGCCGCTGCCGCTGATCACCGTGGACGACCCGGCGATCTCCATGACGGTCGGCATCAACACCTCCCCGCTGGCCGGCCGCGTCAAGGGCGCCAAGGTCACCGCCCGCCAGGTGAAGGACCGTCTGGACAAGGAGCTCATCGGCAACGTGTCCCTCAAGGTCCTGCCCACCGAGCGTCCGGACGCCTGGGAGGTCCAGGGCCGCGGCGAGCTCGCCCTGGCGATCCTGGTGGAGCAGATGCGCCGCGAGGGCTTCGAGCTGACCGTGGGCAAGCCGCAGGTGGTGACCCGGGAGGTCGACGGCAAGCTGCACGAGCCGATGGAGCACATGACCATCGACATCCCCGAGGAGTTCATGGGCGCCGTCACCCAGCTGATGGCCGGCCGCAAGGGCCGCATGCAGGAGATGTCCAACCACGGCACCGGCTGGATCCGCATGCAGTTCCTGGTCCCGGCCCGCGGCCTGATCGGCTTCCGCACCCGCTTCCTCACCGAGACCCGCGGCGCGGGCATCGCCTCGTCCTACGCCGCCGGCTACGAGCCGTGGACCGGCGAGATCGAGTACCGCACCAACGGCTCGCTGGTGGCGGACCGCGCCGGCTCAGCCACCCCGTTCGCCATGATCAACCTCCAGGAGCGCGGCACCTTCTTCATCAAGCCCGGCTCCGAGGTGTACGAGGGCATGATCGTCGGCGAGAACTCGCGCGCGGACGACATGGACGTGAACATCACCAAGGAGAAGAAGCTCACCAACATGCGCTCCTCCACGGCGGACTCGTTCGAGGGCCTCACCCCGCCGACCATCCTCACCCTGGAGGAGTCGCTGGAGTTCGCCCGCGAGGACGAGTGCGTGGAGATCACCCCGGAGAGTATCCGCATCCGCAAGGTGGTCCTGGACGCGAACGACCGTCTGAAGGCCGCGCGCCGCCCGCGCCCGCGCCTGAGCTGACGCGTGAGCTCGGCGTCCGCCGCCCGCCGG
>NZ_JBNFOB010000071.1:0-9189 GCF_057364565.1 Micrococcus sp. LASM2_SD2
GGGGCTGCTGCTGGACGCCCGCGCCCCGGAGCGCTACCGCGGCGAGACCGAGCCGCTGGACCCGGTGGCCGGACACATCCCCGGCGCCGTGAACCTGCCCACCGCCGGGAACCTGGACGACGACGGCCGCCTCCTGCCCGTGGACCGTCTCGCCGAGCGCTTCGCCTCCGTCGCCGCCGCGGCCCGGGCGGAGGGGGACGTCCCGGTGGCCGTGTACTGCGGCTCCGGGGTCACGGCCGCCCACCAGGTCCTGGCCATGGCGGTGGCCGGACGTCACGGGGTGGCGCTGTTCCCGGGCTCGTGGTCTGCTTGGTGCAACGACCCGGACCGTCCGGTGGCCACCGGCCCGGAGCCGGGCGGGCGCTGAGCGCCCACCGACGGAAGACACGTCCGAGAGACGAAGGAGACACCCCATGTCCGCCACGATCTTCACCCGCATCATCGACGGCGAGATCCCCGGCCGCTTCGTGTGGAAGGACGAGACTTGCGCCGCCTTCCTGGACGTCGCGCCGCTGCAGCCGGGCCACGTGCTCGTGGTGCCGATCCGGGAAGTGGACCGCTGGACGGACGCGGACCCGGAGACGGTCGCGCACGTGATGGGCGTGGCCCACACCATCGGCAAGGCGCAGGTGGAGGCGTTCGGAGCCGCTCGTGCCGGCCTGATGGTGGCCGGCTATGAGGTCCCGCACCTGCACGTGCACGTGTGGCCCTCGAACTCGCTGCGCGACTTCGACCTGGACCAGAAGGACCAGAACCCGGACCAGGGTGAGCTGGACGAGGCCGCGGAGAAGATCCGTGCCGCCCTGCGCGACGCCGGCCACGGGGAGCACGTCCCCCAGGCCTGAGCCTCGCTCCAGGAGTCTCGGCCAGGGGCTCTGTTGAGGTGCACGCCTACCGGCCCTCGGCTCAGGCCCCCTTGGCCCGGTTCAGCGCCTGACGCACGCGCTTCTCGGACACGGACACCGCCGTGCCCAGCTCTTGGGCGAAGAAGGACACGCGTAGCTCTTCGATCAGCCAGCGCACCGCGTCCAGGTCCGCCGGCAGCGGGGTGTCCGGGTACCGGGTCCGGTGGGCGGTGACGGCGGCGTCGAAGTCGTCCTCGAGGCCCTGGACGATCGCCATGTGCTGGCCGTCGCGCTGCAGGTGGCCGCCGGCGTCCAGCTTGGCCAGCCGCGCCTCGATGCCGGTGATGTACCGGGGCAGGTGCTGCAGCTGCTGCCAGCCGGTGGTGGCCACGAAGCCGTCGAAGACGAGCTGGTCCAGGTGCGCCTTGACGTCGGACAGGGCCGGGGCCAGCGCCAGGGACACGGATCCCTTGAGCCGGCGGCGCACCTCCGCGGCCCCGGAGAGCACCCGTTCGACCAGGGAGGTCACCGCGAACACGGTGTCGATCAGATCGGCGCGCACGCGGTCGAACAGGGCCCGGAACTCGGCCTCGGAGAAGGGCAGCTCCTCCCCGACGAGCCGGTCCACCGCCGCCTTCGTGCAGTCCGCCACGAGCGAGTCCACGGAGCCGTGCGGGTTCTGCGTGAAGGTCAGCTTCTCCCGGTTGTCCAGGTGGTCCATCACGTAGCGCTGCGGGGAGGGCAGGGTGGCCAGCAGCAGCTGGATCACGCCGGCGCGGTGCCACACGGCCTGGTCCTCCGGGGTGCGGGCCACCGTCAGCCCGGCCGCGGGGGCGCCCTTCGGACCCGGCTCCGGCACGAGCGTGGGGTAGCCGGTGATCTGCGGACCCCCCGGCGCGGATGCCGTGGACACCTTCCGCTGCAGCGTGCCGAACGTCCAGGACGTCAGCCCGTGCAGCTCCTGGAACGCGGCGGCCGCACCCTGGGTGCCGGGGCGCCCGTCCTTCCCGACGCCGGCCCCCTCCTGGGCGCCGCGGCCTGACTTGCCGCGTCCTCGCCTGCCTGAGCCGCGGCCTTCGCCGGGCTTGGGGGCGACGGCGTCCTGCCCGGTCAGGCGGGCGGCGATGGCCGAGCGGTTGGCCTTGGCCAGGCGTGTCTGCAGGTCCGCGAGGTCCTGCCCGGCGCCCACCACGGCACCGCGGTGGTCCACGATCCGGTAGTCCATGCGCAGGTGGTCCGGGACGGCGTCCAGGCGCCAGGCCTCGGGTGCCACGATCTGCCCGCGCAGGCGGCGCACGGCCGTGGACAGGGCCTGCGGCAGCGCCTCGGTACGCGGGTCCGCGTCCTCCTCCAGGCCGCGGCCAGCTCCCGGGCCACGTCCGGGGCGGGGACGAGGTGCTTGCGGGTGGCCTTGGGCAGCGCCTTGATCAGCGCGGTGATGAGCTCGGCGCGCAGGCCGGGCACCAGCCAGGCGAAACGCTCCGGGTCCATCTGGTTCAGCACCAGCACGTCCAGGGTCACGGTGATGCCGTCGGTGCCGGAGGCGCCGGTGGGGTCGAAGGTGTAGTCCAGGTCCAGCTCGAGGGCGTCGCCGCCGGGCAGCGGGTGCACGAAGGTGGTGGGGAACGCGTCCTGGTCCAGTTCTTCGGCGGCGGTGGTCATCAGCTGGGCGGGGTCGAAGTCCAGCAGGTCCGGGGTCTTGTGGCGCTGCTTCTTCCACCAGGAGTCGAAGTGCCGCTCGGAGACCACGTTCGCGGGGACGCGCTCGTCGTAGAAGGCGAACAGGTCCTCGTCCGAGACGCGCAGGTCCCGGCGGCGCAGGCGGGACTCGAGCTCGTCCACCTCGGCCAGGGCCTTCCGGTTGCGGGCGAAGAAGTGGTGGCGGGTCGTCCAGTCGCCCTCCACCAGCGCGTGGCGCAGGAACAGCTCTCGGCTGAGGACCGGGTCGATCCTTCCGAAGCGCACAGTCCGGTCCTGAACCAGGGTCACCCCGAGCAGGGTGACCTTCTCCTGGGCCACCACGGAGCCCTGGCGGCGTGACCAGTGCGGCTCGGAGTAGGTGCGCTTGACCAGCTCGGCGCCGGCCTCCTCCACCCACTCCGGCTCGATCCGGGCCACGGTGCGGGCCCAGAGCCGGGAGGTCTCCACTAGCTCGGCGGCCATCACCAGCGGGTGGCGCTTCTTGAACAGCGCGGAACCCGGGAACACGGCGAACCGGGTGCCGCGCGGGCCGGCGTACTCGCGGCGCCGCTCGTCATAGGAGCCGATCTGGGAGAGCAGCCCGGACAGCAGCGCCTTGTGCAGGGGCTCGTGCTGGCCCACCGGGTCCACGGGGCCGGGGCGCACGGACACGCCCACCTGCTGGGCCAGCTGGCGCAGCTGCTGGACCAGGTCCTGCCACTCGCGCACCCGCAGGTAGTTGATGTGCTCGGTGCGGCAGAGGCGGCGGAACGCGTTGCCGGACAGCTCCTTCTGCTGCTCGCGCAGGTAGGCCCAGAGGTTCACGATCGCCGTGAAGTCCGAGTTCGCGTCCGCGAAGCGGGCGTGCAGCTCGTCCGCCTGCGCCCGCTTCTCCGCGGGGCGCTCGCGCGGGTCCTGCAGGGTGAGGAACGCGGCCACCACCATGACCTCGCGGACGCAGCCGCGCTCGCCGGCCTCCAGGATCATGCGGCCCAGGCGCGGGTCCACGGGCAGGCGGGACAGGCGGCGGCCCAAGGGAGTGATGGTGCCGGCCGGGAACGTCCTGGTTCGGCCGTTCCTCAGGGCGATCGGCTGCCCGGTGTTCAGGGCGCCGAGCTCGGTCAGCGCCGTGGCGCCGTCCGAGACCTGGCGGCCGTCCGGGGACTGCAGGAACGGGAAGTCCCGCACCTCAGCCGGCGTGGTGGCCACTCCGAGCGAGAGCATCTGCAGGATCACCGAGGCCAGGGACGTGCGCAGGATCTCCGGGTCCGTGAACTCCGGGCGGGAGAGGAAGTCCTCCTCCGAGTACAGGCGGATCGCGATGCCGTCCGAGGTGCGGCCCGAGCGCCCCGAGCGCTGGTTGGCCGAGGCCTGGGACACCCGCTCGATCGGCAGGCGCTGCACCTTGGTGCGGTTCGAGTACCGGGAGATGCGGGCGGTGCCGGTGTCCACCACGTACTTGATGCCCGGCACGGTCAGGGACGTCTCGGCCACGTTGGTGGCCAGCACGATCCGCCGCCGCACGCCCTTGCCGGCGCGGGCGAACACGCGGTGCTGCTCGGCCATGGACAGCCGTCCGTACAGGGGCAGGACCTCGGTGCCGGCGAGCCTCGCGTGCCGGGCCACGAGGCCCTCGAGCGCGTCGGCGGCGTCGCGGATCTCGCGCTCGCCGGGGAGGAACACGAGGATGTCCCCATCCGGCTCGTCGGCCAGCTCCAGCACCGCGTCGCCGATCGCGTCCACGGGGTCGCGGGTCTCGGCGGCGTCGTCCGCGTCGTCGTATTCGTCGTCCGGGGACGGATCCGCCGTCAGCGGCCGGTAGCGGATCTCCACCGGATACGTGCGGCCGGAGACCTCGATCACCGGTGCCGGCACGACGACGGCCCCCTCCTCGACCTCGACGGTCTCCTCCGGAACGTCCGCTTCCGTGGCGGGCCGGCCGAAGTGGCGGGCGAAGGACTCGGGGTCGATGGTGGCGGAGGTGACGATGAGCTTCAGGTCCGGCCGCTGCGGCAGGATCCGCCGCAGGTAGCCGAGCAGGAAGTCGATGTTGAGGCTGCGCTCGTGGGCCTCGTCGATGATGATCACCGAGTACCGCTTCAGCAGCGGGTCGTGGGGGATCTCGGCGAGCAGGATGCCGTCCGTCATGACCTTCACGCGGGTGTCCGCGGAGGTGGCCGAGGTGAAGCGGACCTGGTAGCCCACGGTGGCGCCGATGGGCTCCTGCAGCTCCTCTGCGATGCGCTCGGCCACGGACCGGGCGGCGATGCGGCGGGGCTGGGTGTGGCCGATGGTCCCGTGCTCGTCCAGGCCGAGGGCCAGGCACATCTTCGGCAGCTGGGTGGTCTTGCCGGAGCCGGTCTCGCCGGCGACGATCACCACCTGGTGCTCGGCGATCGCCTCCATGATTTCCTCACGCCGGGCGGCGACGGGGAGGTGCTCAGGGAAGGTGACGGTGCGTGCGCCGACGGCGGGGGAGGGGGCGGTAGGGTGCGTCATGACGTCGCACAGTCTACGACGGGTGACGCCGGGTGCCGTCGACGTGTTCCAAATCACAAACCCCTGCTGTGACTAGTCTCCATGCTCCCTGAATTCGGCTCTGACATGGGGTTCCATTGGGGTTGAGTGCCCGACTGTGCAACTGTGGAACCATGGACTTGAACACCGTCTACCTGATAGCGGCGATCCTGCTGTACTTCGGAGCGATGATCTTCATCGGCCTGTACGCGGCTCGCCAGAACTCCGACCTCGACGACTACATGCTCGCCGGGCGCAACATGAAGCCCTCCGTGGCGGCCCTGTCCGCGGGCGCCTCGGACATGTCCGGCTGGCTCCTGATGGGCCTGCCGGGTGCGATCTACGCCTCCGGCCTGGTCGAGGGCTGGATGGCCATCGGCCTGACCGTCGGCGCCTGGGTGAACTGGAAGGTCGTCGCCCCGCGGCTGCGCTCCTACACGGAGGTCGCCGGCAACTCGATCACCATCCCGTCCTTCCTGGAGAACCGTTTCAAGGACCGCACCCGCATCCTGCGCATCGTCTCCGGCCTCATCATCCTTGTCTTCTTCACCTTCTACGTCTCCTCCGGCATGGTGGCCGGCGGCAAGTTCGTGGAGTCCACCTTCGGCCCGAACTCGTTCTACGCCGAGGGCCTGGAGATCAACTACCTCACCGGCATGCTCGTCGTCGCGGGCATCACCGTGCTCTACACCCTGTTCGGCGGCTTCCTCGGCGCCTCGCTGACGGACGTCGCCCAGGGCCTGCTCATGTTCGTGTCCCTGCTGCTGGTCCCGATCTTCGTCATCGTCACCATGGGTGGCTGGGACGCCGTGGTCGAGGGCATCCGGGCCGTGGACGCCGTGCCGAACTCCGAGGGCGAGATGGTCGACCATCTGTCCATGTTCCAGAACGCCACCCTGATCGGTGTGCTGTCGTCCGTGGCCTGGGGCCTGGGCTACTTCGGCCAGCCGCACATCATTGTGCGCTTCATGGCCCTGCGCACCCCGCAGGACGCCACCACCGGCCGCCGCGTGGGCATCACCTGGATGGCCCTGTCCGTGTTCGGCGCCGTGATGGTCGCCCTGGTGGGCATCGCCTACTTCCAGGCGAACCCGGGCACCACCCTGGACGACTCGGAGACCGTGTTCCTGGTCCTGTCCGCGATCCTGTTCCACCCGTTCGTCGCCGGCCTGGTGCTCGCCGCCGTGCTGGCCGCGATCATGTCCACCATCTCCTCGCAGCTGATCGTCTGCTCCTCCGCCCTGGTGGAGGACCTGTACAAGGTCGTCGGCAAGCACCCCTCCCCGCGGGCCGGTCTGTGGCTGGGCCGCATCGGCGTGCTCATCGTCTCCGTGATCGCGGGCGTCCTGGCCCTGAACCCCGAGGCCTCCGTGCTGGAGCTCGTGTCCTTCGCCTGGGCCGGCTTCGGCGCCGCCTTCGGCCCGGTCATCCTCCTGGCCCTGTACTGGGAGAAGTTCACCTCCTGGGGCGCCATGGCCGCCGTGGTCTCCGGTGCCGCCGTCGCCTGGTTCTGGTCCAAGGCGGATGAGATGACCTGGGAGTGGTTCGGTCTCTACGAGATCGTCCCGGGCTTCCTGACCGCCCTGATCCTCGGCGTGGTGGTGTCCCTGTTCACCCAGCGCTCCCGCCGTGTGAACGAGGAGATCAACCGCGAGTTCACCGGCGCCATCGACATCGTCGCCGGCCGCGAGATGGCCGCCGCCGATCCGAAGGCCACGACCGCCGAGGGCGGCTCCACCGCCGCCCCGACCGTCTGATCCTCCGCACCCACGAAGGGCCCCGCCGGAATGCTCCGGCGGGGCCCTTCGTCTGCTGTGGGGAAGGGGTCAGCCCTTCACAGCGTAGAGGCGCTTGTTGGCGAACTCGTCGATGCCCAGCGGGCCGAGCTCGCGGCCGAAGCCCGAGCGCTTCACGCCACCGAACGGCAGCCCGGCGCCCATGGCGGCGTCCAGGTTCACGTTGGCCATGCCCACGTGCAGGCGGGCGGCGACCTCCTCGGCCTGCGCGGTGTCCGTGGAGAACACGGCAGAGCCGAGGCCGAAGGCGGAGTCGTTGGCCAGGGCGACGGCCTCGTCCGCGGAGGACACCTTGTAGACCACGCAGGCCGGGCCGAAGAGCTCCTCGCGGTAGGCGGAGTTGTCCTCGTCCACGTCCGTGATGACGGCAGGGGAGAGGTAGAAGCCGCCACCGTCCGGGCCCTCCACGCGCTCGCCGCCCACGTGGACGGTGGCGCCTCCGGCGCGGGCCTCGGCGATCTGCTTCGCCAGCCCGTCCGCCGCGGCCTCGGAGGACAGCGGGCCGTAGATGTCCGTCTCGCGGCCGGTGGGGTCGCCCGGCTTCAGCGCGGAGACCTGGGTGACCAGCTCGTCGACGAAGTCCTCGTAGAGGTCCTCCATGACGATCATGCGCTTGTTGGAGTTGCAGGCCTGGCCCCAGTTGCCCATGCGGCGCTGCAGCGCCTCGCGTGCGGCCTGGCGGGCGTCGTCGGCGGCCAGGACGATGTACGGGTCGGAGCCGCCGAGCTCGAGCACGCACTTCTTCAGGTGGCGGCCGGCCTGCTCGGCCACGGCCGCGCCAGCCCGCTCGGAGCCGGTGAGGGAGACGCCCTGCACGCGCGGGTCCGCGATGATCGTGGACACCTGGTCGTGGGAGGCGAAGAGGTTCTGGTAGACCCCGGCCGGGACGCCGGCCTCGTCCAGCAGGTCCTGCACGAGCTGGGCGCACTCCGGGGTGATCTCGGCGTGCTTGAGCAGCACGGTGTTGCCGAGCACGAGGTTCGGGGCAGCGAAGCGGGCGACCTGGTAGATCGGGAAGTTCCAGGGCATGATGCCGAGGATCGGGCCCAGCGGCAGCTTTTCGATGTACGCGGTGCCGCCGCCGAAGTCGGTGATCTCCTGGTGCTGCAGCAGCGTGTCCGCGTTGTCCGCGTAGTAGCCGAAGATCTGGGCTGAGAAGCGGACCTCGCCGATGGCCTCGCCGAGGCGCTTGCCCATCTCCTTGGTCACCACCGCGGCGATGTCCTTGGAGCGCTCGGCCAGCAGCTCGGAGGCGCGCTTGACGATGGCGGCGCGCTCGGACAGCGGCCGCGCGGACCACTGTTCGAAGGCGGCCTGGGCGGCGTCGAGGGCCTCGGCCACCTCCCCGTCGGTGGCGGTC
Source organism: Micrococcus sp. LASM2_SD2 (assembly GCF_057364565.1). Lineage (NCBI taxonomy): Bacteria > Bacillati > Actinomycetota > Actinomycetes > Micrococcales > Micrococcaceae > Micrococcus > Micrococcus sp. LASM2_SD2. Next base: position 8,199 of record NZ_JBNFOB010000071.1, read on the forward strand.
GGGTACTCCCGGACCAGCTCGCCGGTCACGGGGTTCTGGGTGCGGTAGCCGCGGTCTGCGGTGGAGGGTGCGGTCACGATCGGTGACTCCTTCACGGTCGTCGGTGTCTCGGACAGGTCGTTCCCCTCCATCCAACCGTCCGGACGGTCAGGCCGTCCAGACGCCCGAGGTCCCCCTTCGCCAGGAGCCGAGCAGGTGGGTGTCCACCACGCCCACGGCCTCCATCAGCGCGAAGCACGTGGTGGGCCCGACGAACCGGAACCCGTGGCCCTTGAGCGCCTTCGCCAGGGCGCGGGACTCCGCCGAGCCGGACGGCACCTCCTCGGCCGTCACGGGCTCGGGTGTGCGTGCCGGCTGGTGCGCCCAGATCAGTCCGGGCAGCCCGTGTGAGGGGCGGTCGCCGGGGCCGTCCCAGCCGGGCCCGGCACCGGGGGAGTCCGGATGCAGGGGTGCGAACTCCGTGCCCCGGATGCCCAGGGCGGCCCGAGCATTGGTGATCGCCGCGGCGACCTTGAGCCGGTTGCGGATGATCCCCGGGTCGGACACCAGGGCCGCCTCCTGCTCCGGGCCGAAGGTCGCGACGGCCTCGGGGTCGAAGCCGGCGAAGAGCTCACGGAACCGGGGCCGCTTGGCCAGCACGGTCCGCCAGCTCAGCCCAGACTGGAACGCCTCGAGGGTCAGGCGCTCGTAGAGTCCGGCCTCGTCGGTGACGGGCAGGCCCCACTCGTTGTCGTAGTACTCACGCAGCAGCCCGTCTGTCACGGCCCAGGGAGGACGGGCGCGGCCGTCGTCGCAGTTCACGCAGCTCATGGCCACCACGGTAGGCGCGCACGGGCCGCCGCGAGGCCGGGCCCGGCACCTGTGGGGACCGGACGCCTGGGCAGGAGGTCCGACCTGGAGGGCCAGCAGCAGCATCAGGTAGACGACGATCTGTCGGTTCTGCAGCGCCCAGGCGGAAGATTGAAGCGCATCGCGGTTACTCCTGGGCAGC
>NZ_JBNFOB010000072.1:0-9101 GCF_057364565.1 Micrococcus sp. LASM2_SD2
CCACGGCCCGGGGGGGACGCGAGCGCGGACCTGTGGCCACGGGCGTGCGTGTCGCCGCGGTCGGTGCAGCGATCGGCGCGGTCGTCGCGACGGCGATCGTGCTGCCCGACCGGATTGTGGAGAAGGCCGTGGCCCGAGTCGGCGTCCGTCGGCCGCGTCTGGTCATGGTCGGGGCCGCCGTCGTCTTCGGCGCGGTGGAGGAGGCGGTCGAGGGCCGGGGCCCCGGGGCGGCGGACTCCTCGCAGGGTTGAGCGCGGCGCCCGACGTCACCGTCGATCCGTGCGCGGCACCCCCGCCTCGTCGAGGAGTCGGCGAAGCCGGGACGGGTCGCGGGCCTCCGCCCAGGACCAGTGGAGGACCCTGGAGCAGACCCGCTGCAGGCGGAGCTCCCGCTGCTGCTCCCGCCGCAGGTAGCGATGTCGATCCGCGCTGCTCGCATGGGCGTCGACGTCGTACTTCCCGACTCCGTCGAACTCGCCCGCGATGCCGCGGGAACGCCACAGGAAGTCGACCCGGGCCACGAAGCCCTCGGCGTCCGACACCGTCACCTGCAGCTCCGGGAGCTCGAACCCGAGCTGGAGCATCATGCCGCGGCTGACCGACTCGCCGGGCGACTCGGCCAACGGCGAGGCATGGTTCCACGCCTCGCCGAGTCTCCGACCAGCTGACCGGGTCGGCGAGAACGCGATCGCGGCCTGGACCACGTCGTCGGCGGCGGACTGCGGAGCCACCGACCCCAGCGGTAGGCGCACATCCGTCGGCGGGTCGGGGGTCGGACCGAGCCTCACGCCGGCGGAGTCGACGCCTCGCCATGCCAGGGCGTCCAGCACGGGCAGCGACTCACTCGGGACGGTCTCCTTCAGGCCGAGGGCCAACGCCGGGGCGAGCGCCTCCACGGTGACACGCCCGATGACCTGACCGTCGGAGAGCACGACGGGAACGACGACGGTCGGCCGCTCCGGGTCCTCGTCCGGCGGGACGCGGTGCCGGTGGCGGACGGGGAGCAGCAGCTTCGGAGCGGGTGTGGAAGATCCCCACTCGGTGGGGTCGGCTGACGTCTGCTCCTCCTGGAGCGCCGTGATCATGCGAAGACTCCGGTCAGGCGCGGCGTACGCCTCGATCCGCGGAGCTGGTCGTGCTCGGCCCGATCCTCGGCCCAGGAGCTCGACGTGCGGAAGATGCCGCCCGAGGGGCAGTCCGTGGAGTGCCAAGGCCGTGGAGCCGGCGATGACGGGGGGACGGACCCTGCGCGTTCGGGCGACCGCCACGGCGCAGAGCTTCTCCCGGTCCCACCGTGCGGACAAGTGCCACACGTCCAACGGCACATAGGCGCCGTGGGCCAGTCGCACGAGCTCGCCGCGTGCGAAGCCTCCGCGCAAGGCGTCCTTCCATCCTCGGGAGGAGGAGCTCCCGGCCGTCAGCACCGGCGATCCCGTCTGAGCCGTCACCTCCGCCCAGCGTTCCTGCCAGACCCGTTCCCTGGTCGACTCCGTGACCACCGCCGTCATCTCGGCCCCCTTCCAGACGTCTCTCGGTGAGGGCGGCCGGCTCGCCGGCACCCCGTGATCGTCAGTCTTCCCCGAGGCCGCCTCCCGGCGCTGGGGTCGAGGGCGATCTGTGGACAACGCGACGGCGAAGGCGACGACGAGGGGGCCGTCGTCGTTCCTGTGGAGGAGCGGTGCCTGTGAGGAGGGGTCTGTGGCCGGTGCGGGGGAGCCGGCGCTGCCACGGGAGGGGAGCTGTGTGAGCCGCCCGTCTGCATCGTTCCGATGCAGAGCATGCGAGGGGCGCTCCGGATCGGATCGAAGGCACTGGAAACCGGGCGCCCTCGGATTCCGGTGACGTCGATCCGAAAGTACGCGCGCCGCGCACGACGCATTTCGGAACGAGCGGACGATGACGGGTGACACGATGACGGGTGACACGAGGACGAGCGGACGATGACGGGGCAGGACGACGAGGACAGTGGGGGCACGCCTGGCCACGCCGCAGATCCACTACCCCCGGCCCGCGGCGCATCCTCTACACTGGGGCGCACAGGCGTCGACCCGGCCATCACCGGCGAGCCTCCGGAAGAACAGGCCCTGACCGCAGCGCACCACAGGCACCGCGGCGCAGGTCCCCAGTAGAACCGGACGGGTAAGCCCGTCACAGCAGTCTCGAGCGGTCGCCCGCGCACGGCCCCACGGCCCCGCGGACGGCAAGCAGGGTGGTACCGCGCCCGCACCGCCCGGCACGACGTCGGCCGCCCCGGCCCGTCATGCAGGCCCGCGAGCGTCCTTGCAGCAGCGGCACCGCCGGACCTCCACTCAGGTCCCGGCAGCCGGCTCCCACCGGGAGTAGACCCCACGCAGCCAAGGACCGCAAAGGACGCCTCGTGTACCCTCTCGCCTCCACCGACCCCGCCTCCGGCACCGCCGCCTCCCCGCGCTTCCCGGAGATCGAGGAGCGCATCCTCAAGTACTGGGATGAGGACGGCACCTTCCAGGCCTCGATCGACGCCCGCGCCGCCCAGAACGAGGACGGCACGCCCAACGAGTTCGTCTTCTACGACGGCCCCCCTTCGCCAACGGCCTGCCGCACTACGGCCACCTGCTCACCGGCTACGTGAAGGACCTCGTGGCCCGGTACCAGACGCAGCAGGGCCGTCGTGTGGAGCGCCGGTTCGGCTGGGACACCCACGGCCTGCCCGCCGAGCTCGAGGCGATGAAGCAGCTGGGCATGACGGACAAGGCCCAGATCGAGCAGATGGGCATCGACCGGTTCAACGACGCCTGCCGCGAGTCCGTGCTCAAGTACACCCGCGAGTGGCAGGACTACGTCACCCGCCAGGCCCGCTGGGTGGACTTCGACAACGACTACAAGACCCTCACCCCGGACTACATGGAGTCCGTGCTCTGGGCCTTCAAGTCCCTCCACGAGAAGGGCCTGACCTACCAGGGCTTCCGCGTCCTGCCGTACTGCTGGAAGGACGAGACCCCGCTCTCGAACCACGAGCTGCGCATGGACGACGACGTCTATAAGATGCGCCAGGACCCCTCGGTCACCGTGTCCTTCCCGCTGACCGGCGAGGTCGTCGAGGGCGGCTCCGCCTCCGCCGAGACGGCCGCCGCGCTCGCCGGCGTGCACGTGGTCGCCTGGACCACCACCCCGTGGACCCTCCCGACCAACGAGGCCCTCGCGGTGGGTCCGGAGGTCGCCTACGCCGTGGTCCCGGCAGGTCCGGCCGGCGCCGCAATCGACGCCGAGCGCTTCCTGCTCGCGAAGGACCTCGTGGGCACCCACGCCAAGGAGCTCGGCTACGCGGACGCCGCGGCCGCGCTCGAGGCCGTCACCGAGACCCACGCCGGCTCCACCCTCGGCGGCCTGCGCTACGCTCCGCTGTTCACCTACTTCGCGGACGCTGAGGAGTACGGCACGCAGAACGCGTGGCAGCTGCTGGTGGACGACTACGTCTCCACCGAGGACGGCACCGGCGTGGTCCACCAGGCCCCGGCCTACGGTGAGGACGACCAGCGCGTCTGCGAGGCAGCCGGCATCCCGGTGATCCTCTCAGTGGACGAAGGCGCAAAGTTCCTGCCGCTGTTCGGCAGCCAGGAGAACGGCGGGGGAGTCCTGAAGGACATCGCCGGCGTCCAGGCGTTCGAGGCGAACATGACCATCGTCCGTGCCCTGCGGGCCATGGACCGCGTGTTCCGCGAGGCCTCCTACGAGCACTCCTACCCGCACTGCTGGCGCTGCCGCACCCCGCTGATCTACCGCGCCATCACCTCCTGGTACGTCTCCGTCACGGAGTTCAAGGACCGGATGCTGGCGCACAACGAGGACATCAACTGGATCCCGGGCAACGTGAAGCACGGCCAGTTCGGCAAGTGGCTGGAGAACGCCCGGGACTGGTCGATCTCCCGCAACCGCTACTGGGGCTCCCCGATCCCGGTGTGGGTCTCGGACCACCCGGACCACCCGCGCACTGAGGTCTACGGCTCCCTGGCCGAGCTGGAGGAGGCCTTCGGCCGCCTGCCGGTGAACGCGGACGGCGAGGTGGACCTGCACCGCCCGTGGATCGACGACCTCACTCGCCCGCACCCGGACCCGGAGGCCGCCGCCGCAGGCGCCACCATGCGTCGTGTGGAGGACGTGCTGGACGTGTGGTTCGACTCCGGCTCCATGCCGTACGCGCAGGTGCACTACCCGTTCGAGAACAAGGAGTGGTTCGACTCCCACAACCCGGCGGACTTCATCGTCGAGTACATCGGCCAGACCCGCGGCTGGTTCTACACGCTGCACATCCTGGCCACGGCGCTCTTCGACCGTCCGGCGTTCTCGAACGTCATCTCGCACGGCATCGTGCTGGGTTCGGACGGGCAGAAGATGTCCAAGTCCCTGCGGAACTACCCGGACGTGAACGAGGTCCTGGACCGGGACGGCTCGGACGCCATGCGCTGGTTCCTCATGGCCTCCCCGATCCTGCGCGGCGGCAACCTGATCGTCACGGAGGAGGGCATCCGCGAGGGCGTCCGCCAGGTGCAGCTGCCGCTGTGGAACGCGTGGCACTTCTTCAGCCTGTACGCGAACACGGCCACCGCCGAGGGCACCCGCCCGGAGGGCTACCGTGCCCAGCCGAAGCACTCCGCCTCGGACCCGCTGGACCAGTACATCCTGGCCACCACGGGCACCATGCTCCGTCAGGTCAAGTCCGCCCTGGACGCCTACGAGGTCTCGGACGCCTGCGACGCCCTGCGCTCCTACATGGACACCCTGACCAACTGGTACATCCGGCGGTCCCGCCAGCGCTTCTTCGCCGAGGACACGGACGCGATGGACGTGCTGTACACCGCGCTGGAGGCCTTCACGCGCGCCGCGGCCCCGCTGCTGCCGCTGGTGTCCGAGGAGATCTGGCGGGGCCTCACCGGCGGCCGCTCGGTCCACCTGACCGACTACCCGGACGCGGACCTGTTCCCGCACGGTCCGGAGGCCGACGCGCTGATCGCCCGCATGGACGCGGTCCGCGCCATCACCTCGGCCGGCTCGGCGCTGCGCAAGGGCGCCAACCGCCGTGTGCGCCTGCCGCTGGCCTCCCTGTCCGTGGTGGTCCCGGACGCCGCCGGACTCGAGGGCACGTTCGCCCGCATCATCGCGGACGAGCTGAACCTCAAGGACGTGGCGCTCTCCGAGCTGACCCCTCAGGCGGTGGCCGAGTACGGCATCGGTACCGAGCTGAAGCTGAACTTCCGCGAGCTGGGCAAGGCGTTCGGCAAGCAGGTCCCGCTGATCAAGAAGGCCGTGGACGCCGGCTCCTATGCCCAGACCGAGTCCGGCCTGCAGGTGAGGCTCGACGACGGCCCCGTCACCCTGGCGCCGGAGCTCTACGAGCTCCGCACCGTCACCTCCGGCGCCCCGGAGGGCACCGCGGTCGGCGTCCTGTCCGGCACCTCCGGCTTCCTGGTGCTGACCACCGAGGTCTCTCCGGAGCTCGCCGCCGAGGGCACCGCCCGTGACGTCGTCCGTGCCGTCCAGTCGGCCCGCAAGAGCGCCGGCCTGGACGTCTCGGACCGGGTGCGCACCGTCATCACGGCCCCGTCGGCCGTGGCCGCCGCCCTCCAGGCGCACCGCGACCTCATCTCCCGCGAGACCCTCACCACGGACCTCGTGGTGGAGGACTCGGGTGCCGAGGACCCGCGCAGCCACGCCGCGGACGACGCCACCAAGACCGTAACCGTGACCGTGGAGAAGGCGGACGCATGATCGACCCCGCACAGGGCCACGTGGACGCCCCGCGGGACGTCGCCGGCGTCTACCGCGACCTGCTCGCCCGCGCCCCGGAGAACCGGATGGAGCCGCGCATGGAGCCGATGCGCCGGGTGCTGGCGCTGCTGGGAGACCCCCAGCACGCCGCCCCGGTCATCCACCTGACCGGCACCAACGGCAAGACCTCCACGGCCCGCATGATCGAGGCGGTGCTGCGCTCCTACGGGCTGCGCACCGGCCGGTACACCTCCCCGCACCTGGAGAAGGTGACCGAGCGCATCAGCATCGACGGCGATCCCGTCTCCGACGAGACCTTCGTCCGCATCTGGGCGGAGATCCTCCCCATGGTGGAGGTCATGGACGCCGAGCTCGAGGCCGCCGGAGAGCCACGCCTGACCTACTTCGAGGCCGTCACCACCCTCGCGTTCGCCGTGTTCGCGGATGAGCCGGTGGAGGTCGTCGTCCTCGAGGTCGGCCTCGGCGGCATCACGGACGCCACCAACGTGGCGGACGCGAAGGTCTCCGTGGTCACCCCGATCAGCCTGGACCACACGGACCTGCTGGGGGAGACGGAGGCGGAGATCGCCGAGGAGAAGGCCGGGATCATCAAGCCCGGAGGCTTCCTCGTCTCGGCCGCCCAGGACCGGGACGCCGCCCAGGTGCTGCTCGAGGCCGCCCAGGCCGCGGACGTACCGTACCGCTTCGAGGGCGTCGAGTTCGGCGTGATCGGACGCTCCCTGGCCGTCGGCGGCCAGCAGGTGTCCGTGCGGGGCATCGCGGGGGAGTACGAGGACCTCACCCTCCCGCTCTACGGCGAGCACCAGGCGGAGAACCTGGCCGTCGCCGTCGCGGCGCTCGAGGCGTTCCTCGGCGGCGGCGAGAAGCCCCTGGAGATCGAGCTGCTGCGCGAGGGCATCGCCCAGGTCACCAGCCCGGGGCGCCTCGAGGTGCTCCGCGCCGCACCGACGATCATCGTGGACGCCGCCCACAACCCGGACGGCGTGCGCGTCTCCGCCCGCGCCGTGAAGGAGTCCTTCGGCCTGACGCGCCTGGCCCTGGTGGTGGGCGTGCTGGCGGAGAAGGACGCCCGCTCCATGCTGGAGACCCTGTACCGGGAGTTCGGCGAGCTGGTGGAGGACATGGCGGTCACGCAGTCCTCCTCGCCACGGGCCATCCCGGCCGGCGAGCTGGCCCAGCTGGCCCTGGACGCCGGCTGGCCGGAGGAGGACGTGTTCGTCACCGAGTCCGTGCCGGACGCCCTCGAGTGGGCCGTGGGCCGCGCCGAGGCCGTGGACACCTCCGCGGACGAGCTCGCCGGCGGCACCGGCGGCGGTGTGCTGGCGATCGGCTCCATCACCCTGGCCGCAGACGTCCGGCACCTGCTCGGTGCGCCCGCGTCCCCGGGACCGGTGACGGTCGCCGCGCGCGGCATCGACCCGGCAGACCTGCTCGGCGCGGTCGGCCTGGACGAGGAGGACGAGGACGCCGTGGACCCCGAGGTCCTCGACGTCCTGGACGACGACACGGACGGAGGTCGCTGACATGGCCCACACCCCGAACGACCCGGAGAGCCCCCGCTCCCGCGCCGCCGATCCGGCCGACACCGCAGCATCCGACGCGGCAGGCTCCGGCGCCTCAGACCCGGCCGCCACCCCGGACGCCGGCTTCGGCTCCGAGGACTGGCGTCCGGCCCGAGAGACGAAGTCCCAGCAGGCCTGGCGTCCGGGCACCAAGAAGAAGCGCCGCTCCATCCAGGCGCTGTTCGCCTCCTCGGTGCTCTGCCTGGAGGCGATCGTGCTGTTCTTCCTGGGCATGACGCTCTTCGGCCTGAACCGCGGCGAGGACCACGCGGTGTGGTTCATCGTCGGCTACTCGCTGCTGGCGGTCGTCGCGGTCCTGACCTGCGCGATCATCCGGAAACCGGCGGGTATCCTCATCGGCTGGGCCCTGCAGCTGGTGCTGATCCTCTCCGGCTTCTGGGAGTACTCCATGTTCGTGATCGGGCCGCTGTTCGCCCTCGCATGGTGGTACGCCGTGGCCCGCGGCCGAGCGATGGACGCGGAGAACCGGGAGCGCGACCGCCTGCAGGCCGAATGGGAGGCCGAGCACGGCGCCTGAGCCGTCGGCCGCGACGCACCTGACCACTAGGCTGGTCCGAGGAACCCAGACCCCCTTGAGCGAAGGAGACCCCTGTGACCCAGAACCACGAAGAGACCCTCGTCCTGGTGAAGCCGGACGGCGTCGCCCGCGGCCTGACCGGCCAGATCCTCGCCCGCATCGAGGCGAAGGGCTATGTGATCGCGGAGCTGAAGATGCTCACCCCGAACCGGGACATGCTGGTGAAGCACTACGAGGAGCACGAGGGCAAGCCGTTCTTCGAGCCACTCGTGGAGTTCATGGGCTCCGGTCCGGTCGTGGCGGCCCGGGTGACCGGCAACCGCGTGATCGAAGGCTTCCGCTCCCTCGCCGGCGCCACCGAGCCGACCACCGCCGCCCCGGGCACCATCCGCGGCGACCTCGGCCGCGACTGGGGCGAGCAGGTCCAGAAGAACCTGGTCCACGGCTCGGACTCGACCCTCTCGGCCGAGCGCGAGCTCGGCATCTGGTTCGGCTGATCCGCACCGGACCCCGTTCCTGACGGGGGACCCTTCGTCCCCGCTTCACGACGTCGCCGCACTTCCGTACGGAAGGTGCCGGGCCGACGTCGTGGGTCAGGTCCGCCGAAGGCGGCCGTCAGAGGCCGAGCACGCCCAGGCCGAAGTGGAGGACGATCGAGGCGAAGACCGCGAGGTAGATCAGGACGACCACGGGCCAGGCGAAGTCCCGGGCCTTGTCCCGCAGCCCCTCCGAGGCCGGGATGATGCCGTTCTGGATGTTCGCGGAGGTGGTCATGACGGCCTGGACGATCACCATGGCCCAGACGATCATGCAGTACAGGCAGAGGGTGTTGATCTGGTAGACCGCCGCATACCAGAGCCACCCGGCGAAGCCCAGGCCCGCGAGGACGCCCAGGTTCATCAGCAGCCAGTACCAGCGGGCGAAGCGGGCCCCGGCGAACAGGGACACGGCCACCGTGATGAGCACGGAGAAGCCGACGACGCCGACGTACGTGTTCGGGAAGCCGAACGTCCCGGCCTGCCAGGACTGCATGACCTTGCCGCAGGACATCCAGGGGTTGAGGTCGCAGCTGGTGCGGTGGTTCGGGTCCACGGCCAGGATCGAGCGCTCGACGATGATGATGATCGTCGCCGCGACCGCGATCAGCGAGGTGATCAGCAGCATCGCCGCGAAGCCGCGCGGCGGGCCAGGGCGCGCGGTCGTCCGGGTACGGGGCCGTGGCGCGCGGGGTGAGG
>NZ_JBNFOB010000073.1:0-9099 GCF_057364565.1 Micrococcus sp. LASM2_SD2
TCGGGGCGCCTGGCGAGATCATCGCCGACCGGCCCGTGAGTTCCTTCAGCCATCCAGCTGGTCGTCCCATCAACACCCTCCTCGACCTGAGGTGTTGCGTCCACCAGTTGAATCCACCCTGGCTGCCCCGGTCGGAGTGGTGGACCAAGCCTCCCCGTCCTCGATCGGCGCCGGTGGAGATCAGGGCGTGCTCCAAGGCCAATAGCGGCAACCCCTGCTTGTTCAGGCTCGTCGAGGCGGCCCAGCCCACGATCATGCGGGAGTGCACGTCGGTGATGAACGCGACGTAGCAGAACCCAGTCAGGATCGTCACGTAGGTGGTGTCAGCGACCCGCAGTTGGTTCGGGCGCTCCGCGGCGAAGCGGCGCTCGACAAGGTCAGGACGAGCATCCGGCTCACCTGCCGGCCTCGTGGTGATCGGCTTGCGGCCGCGTCGGACTCCCCGCAAACCAGCGGCGCGCATGAGGCGGGCGACCTGATCACGGCCCACCTGCCAGCCGGCCCGGCATGGCGTGGTGCATCTTGCGCACCCCGTAGACGCTGTAGTTCTCCGCGTGGAGCCGCCGGATTTCCTCGATGAGGATCTCGTCGCGTAGTGCCCGCGCGGAGGTGGGCCGTGTCTTCGCGGCCCGGTAGCCGCGGGAGGTGATGAACCCACACTGCGTCGCGCTGAGTACGCGGCAGATGGCCTCGGCCCCGAAGCGATCACGGTGTTCGTCGATGAACCGGATCATCTCGTCGTGGGGCGGTCGAGTTCCCTGGCGACAAAGCTGAGGCGGTTTTGAGGATCTCGTTCGCTCGCCGGGCTTCGGCGAGCTCGCGCCTCAGGCGCTTGTTCTCCTCCTGCACGCTCTCACCAGCAGACGCGGGGGCTATCTCGTGGCCGTGGCGGTGGCACCACATCCGCAGGGTCTCTTCGCCGACTCCGACCTGCGGGACGACGGCTCGGATGGAATGCGAGCGAGGCCCTCCTTGAGTGGCTTGGCGTTAGAGGACCATCCGCACGGCGCGCTCACGCAGCTGAAGGGGTGTACTTCTTGGGCATGTTCCGATTCTCCTTCAGTTGGATCGGAACGAAACTCAGGGCGCTTCACGTGCTGGCGGGAAGCCAGGTCCGCCTCCACCTCACCGAGTCCTGCCCCAACTCGGTGCGGACTGCCCGGGAACGTCACCCCTCGGTTGTCGGGCCGGACGCCGTGCTCCTCGAGGACGTGTTGTTCCCTAGCCCCTCGGGCGCGGCGGGCTTCGTCACCGGTTCCAGCATCAACGGGATGGAGGCATGGACGACTCACGGTAGCGTCATGCTCAAGGACCTGGAGACCCGCAACGCTGCCGATGCGGAGGGTGGGACTGACTGACGTCTCGACTCTCAGGTGAGCTGACTGGCCGCCAGCACCTGCTGGCGGATCTGTTCCGGGGGCATTGTCAGGTCAATCCCACGGAGGTGCAGGCGAATCGCGGTCTCGCTCTCTGGTCGTGAGCCCTCCAACAGCAAAGTGCGGGGGCGAGTGTGTTCGGCGTACAACAGCACCACGTCCTGAACCCCGAACATTCGTGCGTAGACGTGCATCTGGTACAGGTCCGCCGCGGTGGGGTCAGCGCGTTTGTACTTCGTGTCCATCACGACGGCGGGCTGGCCCTCCCCGTCGAACAACACGAGGTCCGGGCGGACCCGACGGGTGAGCGAGCCCTTCTCATAGGCATAGCCGAGGGTCGCCTGCGTGTTGAGCCGGGCGCCGTGGTGGCCGCGAAGGATCTCCGCCACGCAGCGTTCGAACACCTGCGGTATGGGCAGCAGGAACCCCTCGGCTCGCCGGTCTCCCGCCTTGGAGGCGAGACCCGCCCCGTTGAGGACCAGGTGCGCCAGCATCAGCGGGCCCGTGTAGGACTCGTGCAGCCGACCGCCCTCATCGCGGTGCGGCCGGAGGCCAGGCGTGGTCAGGCTGACGCCGTCGAATCGGTTCAGCAACGTTTGGGCGCGCAGGACGAGAAGGTGTCCCCTGGCCCCGCCGCCTCGCCGGTGGGCCGCTAGGGGTCGCACAGCATCGAGGGCGGCGGCGAGAATCCGGTTGGGTTCGGTGTCCAGGGTGTAGTCGTCGTAGTGCAACTCCAACGGCAGGGGGCGGCCCTGGTGTCGGGTCAACTGATCCGCAGTCCGCACTCGGCCACGCAGGGTCCACGATGAGTCGTCCACGCCGATATAGCTGCGGCGGAGCCCGCTGCGCAGGACCAGCCGCTCCACGGAGCGGAGGTAGAGCTCGAGCACGGCTTCGGTGAGGCTCAGATCCTTGGCCAACGGAGTGTCCGTCGGGCCCCACTTTGGAGCCATACCGGCCTCCTGGACCATCCAGAGCACTTGGGCGACGGTGAGCTTGGGCTCGATCTCCACCACCAGATCCCTCCGCGCGACCACGCCGGCGACATTGCCCACGCGTACTTCCCACTGCTTCCGGGCCCCGGGGACGACCTCCGCGATGCGCTGCTCCATCAGCCAACGGGCCTCGGCGCGGGAGAGATCGTCTGTGCCGATGGTGCGGGCCTCCTGGAGGTGAAGAACAGGTCGGGCAGTCACGTCGTCGTCGCCTGATTGTCCTCTGTCGCTCCAGCGTCAGCGTCCTTGCCGGGTGCCTGAGACGAGCGGACGGCATCCAGCCCGAAACGCTGCGCCACGTCGTCGTCTCCGAGGAAGTTCTCTTCCAGCAAGGGGAGGATCTCGCTCTCCCAGACCCGTTCGAGACCGTCTGCTGTGTGGGCGTCCGGCTGCATGAGGTACGACGGGCCGACCATCCGCTGTGGGTCTCCGATGAGATCATTCAGGGCTTCCAGCAAACGCGCGACCTGCCCGTCCCTTGCGGGGGAGGCCTCAGCCCACCGGGCCAAAACGCCTCTGGCGGGCTCGCGGTCCGGGGCGAGGGTGAAGAACGCGAAACGGCGCCGCATGGCGGAGTCCACCAGGGCGATCGACCGGTCCGCCGTGTTCATGGTGCCGATGATGAAGAGGTTGGACGGTAGGGCGAACCGGTCCTGCGAGTACATGAGCAGCACGCGGTCGTCCCGGTACTCCAGGAGGAAGTACAGCTCGCCGAATATCTTAGCCAGATTGCCCCGGTTGATCTCATCGAGGACCAGGAAGTAGGGCTTGTCCGGGTTGTTCGATGCGCGGTCGGCGAGGACGCGCAGCGGGCCGGGGCGCAGGACGAACTCCACTGATCCGCCTTCCGCCGCCTGCGGACGGAAACCTTCGAAGAAATCCTCGTAGGTGTAGGCGGGGTGGAACTGCACGATCTCCACCTGCTCCTCCGAGGTGGTGGCGTTCTTGGCGAGCCTGCGAGCGAGGTACGTCTTGCCCGTACCAGGAGGACCCTGGAGGATGATCTGCCGCTTGGAGTTCAATGCTGCTCGGACGGTGTCCAGCCAGTCCTGGGGCATGAACAGATTGCTGGCCAGGTCGTCCGTGAAGGCCACGGCCACAGGGGAGTCGCCGGGCTCCTCTGCATGCTCCTCGCCTTCGGTCTGGGGCGGGGACGCAACGGACGTGTCTTCCCGAGCCGTATGGACAGGATGCATCCACTCATCCCGATCGTGGTAGAAGTCCCACTCGGAGTCGCCCCGTTCCAGGGCCACGGCTTTGCGGATGGCCGCAGCCTGCCGCTGCATGCGTGCCTCCGCGAGGCCGGCGGGAATGCGGTCCGCGAAATGCCCCGTGATCTTCTCCAAGTGGCCCTGGGAGATGATCGGAGCGTGTCCCTCCGGATCGAACAGGTAGCAGAGGCTGCGCTGCATGGAGCGGCTCGTCGTCTTGGCTCCCAAGCCATAGACGAGCTGCTCCACCCCTTCGGAGTCTGAGAAGGGCGCTGCCCGTTCCGTCTGAGGAAGCGATTCGACGGCCAGCCCCCACTCCACGAGGAACGCTAAGGCCTGCCAGCGGTACTGGTTCACTCCTTGGCCGCCATGGATGACGCCGCCTTCTTCGAGTACCTCGGCGACGTCAGCGGGGATGGACACGGCATCGCCCTCGATCATCTCCAGAGGCACCTTGATGAGATACATCTTGTGGCGGCCGGTGACGCTGCGCAGAATCATGAGATTGAGTAGGAGCAGTTCGGAGAACAGGACCTTGGCGTCGTCGGTGGCATCGTCCAGCTGGGTGCGGAGTTTGACCTCGAAGGAGGCCGCTGACTCGTCGGGCCGGTCCACGTAGGCCCGCTTGAGCTCCTGAAAGTTCTCGCGGGTCCAGATGGACCGATCGGTGAAGAGCGACCGGCCAGGGATGATGGCCTCGTCCCGCAGGCGGGCGGCGAGGGCGGTGACTTTGTCGCTGTTCGAGTAGCTGGCCATGGGGTGATCCTGCCCCATTCACCGGGCCGCGCCAAGCGTGCGATCAAGCGCAAGGGGGACTGGTGCATGGATAGGTGACAGTTTGTCTTATGCCGCATATGCGGTCGTGGGGTCCATGATCATCTCGTACTCGACCGGGGTCAACCGACCCAGCCGGTCCTGCCGGCGCCGCCGGTGATACGTCTTCTCGATCCACGTCACGATCGCCGTGCGTCACTCCTCTCGTGTGGCCCATTGCCGTCGATCGAGCACGTTCTTCTGCAACAGGGCGAAGAAGGACTCCATGGCCGCATGGTCCCCGGCCGAGCTGACCTGTCCCATCGAACCGAGCAGCCCGTGCCGGGTGAGGGCGTCCACGGCCAACGAGGCCTGCATGCGCCGGGCCATGGAGTACCCCACGATCGGCCCGGCGTAGAGGTCCTTGATGGCGCAGAGGTAGAGCTTGCCCTCGCCCGTGGGGTACGCGGTGATGTCGGTCAGCTAGAGCTGGTTCAGTCCTTGGGCGGTAAACTGGCGCTTGACACGGTCATCGTGCACGGGCGGGCCGGGCCGGCGCCCGTTCTTGCCTGGCTTGGCGCTTGACCCCAGATCTTGGACACGCTGATTCCAGCACGTTGCTGGGGAAGCGAGAATCCAAGGGATGGCTAGGAAGAACTACACGGACGAGTTCCGGCAGCGGGCAGTGGACTTGTACGAGTCCACGCCGGGTGCGACGTTGAAGGGCATTGCGGCTGACCTCGGGATCTCCCGCGGCGCGTTGCGGGAGTGGGTCGAGAAGCACGGCTCGGGGGCCACGACCGCCGGCACGACGTCGATGCCGGCGCCGGGTCGGGCTGAGTCCCAGGCGGCGAAGGTCCTCCGGTTGGAGCCGAGAAAGCGAGGCTGGAAGCGGAAAAGCTGAAGCTCGAGACGGAGCGGGACATCCTTCGTCAGGCGGCGAAGTATTTCGCCGGGGAGACGAACTGGTGAACCGCTTCCAGTTCGTCGAGGACCACAAGGACGCCTACGGCGTGAAGCGGTTGTGTGAGGTCATCGAGATCGCCAGGTCGTCGTTCTACACCTGGTTGGACGCCGCCGGGCGTCGAGCCGCGAAGGCCGCCGAAGATGCCGCTCTCGCTGATCGGATCCGTGTGTTGCAGGACCCCGCCCAGGGCGGTGACCGCGCCTACGGGGCGCCCCGGATCACCGCCGACCTCAACGACGGCGTGACGCCCGCAGCCCGGGTGAATCACAAGCGCGTCGCCCGGGTCATGCGGGAGCACCGGCTCGCGGGGATCCGGCTGCGCCGGCGGGTGAAGACCACGATCCCGGACCAGTCCGGACGCAAGTATCCGGACCTGATCGGGCGAGACTTCTCCATCGGTGAGCCGAACCGCCGGTACGTGGGCGATATCACCTACCTCCCGATCGCGGACGGGTCGAACCTGTATCTCGCGACCTGCATCGACCTCGGCTCCCGCAAGCTCGCGGGTTGGCAGGTCGCCGACCACATGCGCGTAGGACTCGTCGAGGACGCCCTCCGCGCCGCAGCTCGTGACCGCGGCTCGCTGGCCGACGCGATCTTCCACAGCGACCACGGCAGTGTCTACGCCTCGAAGGCCTACGCCGCGCTCTGCGCGCAGCTGGGCGTCCTCCAGTCCATGGGTGCGGTCGGCACGAGCGCCGACAACTCCCTGGCGGAGAGCTTCAACGCCGCGCTCAAACGCGAGCTCCTCCAGGGGCGCCCTGCGTTCCCGGACCAGGCCACCGCCTACCGGGCCGTGTTCTGGTGGGCGAACCGCTACAACACCCGCCGGCGCCACTCCGCGATCGGCCACGTGAGCCCGACCACCTACGAGAACGCCTATGAAGCCGCGAGGTCAGCTACCCTCGCGGAAGCGGCATAACCAAACCGACACCGTGTCCACGATCGAGGGTCAAGGCCCTCGCCTATCCCGAAGTCGTTTGCGTCGAGACTCCCAAGCGAACTGCAAGGCCCAGAGGAGTGCGAGGCCCACCGCCATGAACACGACGGTGAACACTGCACTGGAAGCGTCATTACTAAAGAGCAGATCTCCCAGGCCAAAGAAAAGTGCCGTGGGGATGGCAATTATCAGGCACCCCAAGAAAGCAACAAGGGCTACCAGAAGTTTCTTGCGGGTGGAAGTGGGTTCCTTCATCAGGTCAGATGACCTCCTGGGACTGGTGCATGGGTTGGTGACAGTTTGCCTCACGCCGTGTTTGCGGTCGCGGGGTCCACGATCATCTCGTACTCGACCGGGGGGTCAACCGACCTAGCCGGTCCTGCCGGCGCCGCCGGTGATACGTCTTTTCGATCCACGTCACGATCGCCGTGCGTCACTCCTCCCGTGTGGCCCACTGCCGTCGATCGAGCACGTTCATCTGCACGAGCACGAAGAAGGAGTCCATCACCGCATGGTCCCCGGCCGAGCCGACCTGCCCCATCAAACCGAGCAGCCCGTGGGCGGTGCGGGCATCCTTGGAACAAGGTCGAGCGGAACTGCCAGGCGCGGTCGGAGTGCACCACGCACCCGGCCACCACGCTCGTGCCTCGCTTGGTCCCGAACACTGAAGTGCCACCCGTTGGCCTGGCAGAGCCGCCAGGCGGTCCGGGTGGCCATGGGTTCCCCGGCGTTCTCGGCCTCGTCACGCAGCAGCCGGTACCCGAACTCAAGGCTCGTTCTGGTGAGCGGCGTGCAGGGCGTTGGCCCGGTAGGCCTGGTCGAGATCGGTTCGCGTGAGGGGGTTCTGCAACCATCGTTAGTAAGGCTGGCGGGCGAGCTTGAGCACCCGCAAGGACACCACGACGGGGATCCCGTCAGTGCGGAGTTCTTCAGCTTCGGCCTTCGTGGTCCCGGGCTTGTTCCCGGCCTCGATCTCTGCCTGGCGCATCCAGTTCGTCAAGCAAGACTCGCAGATGCCGACGTCCTGAGCGATCTGGGCCAGCCGAGTACCGGGCGCGCGGTTCTGGGCCACGCGGACGAGGTCATCGCGGAACTCTCAGGGGGTAGGGGGCGGGCATGGTGCACATCCTTCCCCTGTGGTGTGCGAACGCCACAGATCGTATGTCACCTCTTCGCACACCAGCCCCGTCCCGCGCAGTGACGAGCGGCCGTCGTCGGGAAACAAGGAGGGAAGGCCATGGCTGTAGACGACCACCACACCACGGCGGAAGAATGGGAAAAGCTCGAGGCGCAGCAGAAGGGGCACGTGGAGCATGGCTGAGGGACGCAGCCCGTGGAGCCGGGAGGCAAGGCGGGAGGAACGCCGGGCGTACGAGGAACGTCTGAGGCGGAAGCGGGAGGCATCAGGGCGCACCCTCCTTCACGACGTCTGGGACTGGCTCGTCGCCTGGGTCCTGGGAATCCTCGGACTAGTGCTGATCATCTTCGGGGCCGCCTGCGTCTCCAACACGCTCGAGGGCAACGGGCTCGTCGACTCGGACGCCGGCAGCTACGCGATCTGCGCCGCGGTGATCGCGGCCGGCGTGGCGCTGGTGGTCCTGGCCGTCCGCCGCTTGCTCCGCGCCACTGGCTGAGGCGCGGACGGCCGTCGTCGAGAACCTCCCCGAGCGCCGGCGACGGGACTGCCCGTCAGTGCCCGTCCGGCGCGCCGAGATGGCCGTCCACGAGGACCGCCTCGTGGAGCTGGCGGGCACGCTGGAACGGGCTGAGCGGGTATGGGGTCCCGCGCAGATCCGTGCTCGCGCCGAGCGGCTGGCGGACCGGATCGTCGGTATCTGGCCGGGGCCCTCAGCAGAGGCCGCCTCCGGAGTCGCCCACACGGCCTGGCAGACGCTGTCGGATGCCGTCGCGGCCATTCCCGCCGGGTCCTGGACCTCCTACGGCGAACTCGCACGGCTGATCGGAAGCCATCCGGTCCCCGTGGGGACCTACCTCGCACGGACTGCCCTGCCGCACGCTCATCGTGTGCTGCAGGCAGGAGGCACCGTCTCTCCGTCCTTCCGGTGGACCGACGTCCACCGCACGGACGATCCGCACGACGTCCTCGCAGCCGAAGGCGTGCGCTTCTCCGAGGACGGACGTGCCGACGGCGGCCAGCGGCTGCTGGCGGAGCAGCTCGCCGAGCTCATCGACGTCGACGTCGACCTGACCGATCCCCGGTCGCTCGCCGCCCCGGGCAACGACCCTGCGCTGCGGGACCGCTGGGTCGGCAGACTGCACGACCACAACGATCCCGAATCGGCCCGCGCACTGATCGAGATCCAACGAGGATGGGTCGAGCGCGGCGGCCGGGCGGAATTCGCGGACAATGCCGCCGGCGCCCGAGCATCAAGCCGCAGACCCTTCGGCCGGCCGCGGCGCAGGAGGCGTTCCTCGACGCGCTGGAGTGGTTCCTGCACACCGTCCAGGAGGACGACAGAATTGCCTGACTGCCCTGCCAGGGGCAGGTCCTCGCGAGATGCTGACCCCTCACCCCGTCCACCCCACCCAGTACGCTCGACCCATGAAGATCGGTCTCCGCAAGCCCAGCCTGAAGAAGTCCATCAAGGCCCGCACCACGGGCCGCGCCAAGCGTGCGATCAAGCGCAAGGTCATCCCCGGCTATGGCCGCAAGGGGATGGGATGGCTGCGCGATCCGAAGCGCGCCGCCTACAACGCCGTCTACCGGCGCACCACGGTCGGCCTGGGCGACGTCCTGAAGATGTTCAAGTGACCTCCGCGCCCTCGCGCACCTGACCGGGGTCGGGCCGGTGGAAGCGCGCCGGCCGGCCTGGCCGCTGACGGCCTGGGCCGCGCC
>NZ_JBNFOB010000074.1:0-9072 GCF_057364565.1 Micrococcus sp. LASM2_SD2
CGGTCAGCGCGGCCTCGGTGACCTCGGCGGCCGTCAGGGCGCCGGAGGCGAGGTCCTCGCGGAGCCGCACCGCGCTGCGCCCGAGGAGGCGGGCAGGCGGGGGAGCGGTCTCGGTCAGGGGGGTGCCGTCCTCGGGAAGGACGGAGCGGTTCTCAGGCTGCTGATCGGAGGGGACCATGGCCCCAGTATCCCCACCGATCCTGGGAACGGGCACGGGTGTGTCGCAGACGCGGGCGGGACCGGCACCGGGCCGCAGTCCGAGACGCGGCCCGGACCTGGCCGCTGCGTCCGCCTGCCCGGCTACCCTGGGGCGCATGAGCATGTTCGAGACCGTCACCGTTGACCAGATCCCCGCCGACGCCGCGATCCTGGACGTGAGGGAGGACGACGAGTTCGCCCTCGGCCGCGCCGCCGGCGCCCAGCACATCCCGCTGGGCCAGCTGCCCGAGCGCATCGACGACCTGGACCCGGACACGGACTACTACGTCATCTGCCGCACCGGCGGTCGCTCCGCCCGCGCCGCCGAGTTCCTGGTGGGCCGCGGCTACTCGGCCCTGAACGTGGCCGGCGGCTCCGGCGCCTGGCTGGAGGCCGGCAAGCCGATGGAGGCCGACAACGACGCCGAGCCGACCGTCAAGTGATCGCGCCGCTGCCGCCCGCCTCGCCTGAGGCGGGCCGGGCGCGCGCCGCTTCACCTTCCTCGGCCCCGAGGGCACCTTCACCGAGGCCGCCCTGCGGCAGATCCCCGAGGTCGCCGAGTCGGACGTGGTCCCCGCCTCGTCCGTGATCTCCGCCCTGGCCGCCGTGCGCGCCGGGGAGGCGGACTACGCCATGGTGCCGATCGAGAACTCGGTGGAGGGCGGCGTCTCCGCCACCCTGGACGACGTGGCCTCCGGGGACGACCTGCAGATCCTGGCCGAGGTCCTGGTGCCCATCAGCTTCGTGCTGGTCGGCCGGGAAGGCATCGGCCTGGACGAGGTCCGCCGCATCACCACGCACACCCACGCCTGGGCGCAGGTCCGTGGCTGGGCGGACGCCCACCTGCCGGAGGCCGAGTTCACGCCGGCCTCCTCCACGGCGGCCGGCGCCCGCCTCCTGCTGCCGCAGACCAACGACGACGGCCCGGTCACCCCCGCCTTCGACGCGGCGGTCTGTGCCCCGCTCGTGGCGGAGCAGACCGGGCTGCCCGTGCTGGCCGAGCGCATCGAGGACGTCCCCGGCGCCGTCACCCGCTTCGTGCTGGTGGGCCGCCCCG
Organism: Micrococcus sp. LASM2_SD2; assembly: GCF_057364565.1. NCBI lineage: Bacteria > Bacillati > Actinomycetota > Actinomycetes > Micrococcales > Micrococcaceae > Micrococcus > Micrococcus sp. LASM2_SD2. Next base: position 1,256 of record NZ_JBNFOB010000074.1, read on the forward strand.
GGTCGCTGCCGGAGCCGACCGGCTCGGACAAGACCACGCTGACCGTGCCGCTGCCGGACGACCACCCGGGCGCGCTGCTGGAGATCCTCGAACAGTTCTCCACCCGCGGCATCAACCTCTCCCGCATCGAGTCCCGGCCCACCGGCTCGGGGCTGGGACAGTACTTCTTCTCGATCGACCTGGAGGGCCACCTCGCCGAGGAACGCGTGCAGGCCGCCCTGGCCGCACTGCACCGGATCTTCCCCGGCGTGCGGTTCCTGGGCTCCTACCCGCGTGCGATCGAGCGTCAGGCGCAGGTGCCGGCCCACATGAGCGACGAGGCCTACCGCTCCGGCCGGGACTGGGTGGCGGGGCTGCTGCAGCGCTGAGCGTCAGCGGCGCAGGGCGTCGGCCGTGGCCCCAGCGCGGGCGCACCCCCGAACGTTCCGGACAGCACCGTGCCCCCGCACCGCCGAGAAGGCGGTGACGGGGGCACGTGCGGTGAGGGGCCGTCGTCGGGAAGGAGCTCCCGGCGAGGGCCTTCCGGACGGATCAGCGCGGCAGCATCACGGTGAGGGAGTCCTCCACCAGGCGGGCGTCGATGCCGACGACCTTGCCGGTCGAGTCGCCGTCCAGCTGGGAGACGATCGGCTTCTCGAAGCGGATCTGCACGCGGGTGCCCTGCAGGTCTCCATCACGGGGATCTTCACGCGGTGGCCGACCACGGTCTTCGCGGCGATGCGGGCCCAGTCGAACACGTGGCGCGGGGAAAGGACCATGACGTCCAGCAGGCCGTCGTCCAGCTTCGCGTCCGGCAGCAGCTCCAGGCCACCCTGCAGGGTGCCGCAGTTGGCCACCAGCACCGAGCGGATCTTGTAGCGGCGCGGGATGCCGCCGTCGAGGGAGATGGTGGCGTCCTGGCGGTCGCCCGGCAGGTGGCGCAGGCCCGCCTCGCCATACGCGATCCAGCCGGCCTTGGCCTTCAGGTCCTCGCGGGTGTCCCCCATGACCTCGGCGTCCAGGCCGACGCCGCCGATCACCAGGGCCGTGTGGCGGTGACGCTCGCCGTCCTCGTCCTCGAGGCGCACGTCCAGCGTGTCGATCTTCTTCGTGGAGCCGTTCAGGGCGGCGGTGATGCATGCGTCGACGTCGTCGATCGGCAGCTTCAGGTTGCGGGCCAGCAGGTTGCCGGTGCCCATTGGCACAATTCCCAGGCGGACGTCCGAGCCGACCAGCTGCTCGGCCACGGTGCGGACGGTGCCGTCGCCGCGGCGCGATGACCGTCTTCACGCCGGCTGCCTTCGCGTCCGCCGCCATCTGGGTGCCCGGGTCGTCCTCCGTGGTCTCCAGGATCAGGACGTCGCCCATGCCCATGTCCCGGGTGGCGGCCACCACCTGTTTGCGGACCTCGTCCGCGTTGTTCTTCACGGGGTTGATGACGAGGGCGACCTCGTGGCCGCTGCTGCCGCCCTCGGCATGCTCGTCCACCTGCGTCTTCAGCTGGTCCACCCGGTCCACGAGTGCCTGGCGGTCCGACCGCAGCCTTTCCACCTGCCGACTGAGTCGCCGGACACGCATGTGGTTCCACACGAGCACCGCGCCGACCGCCACCACGGCGACCAGCGCGATGACCGCGAGGATCATCTCCAAGGGCAGGTCACGGTTCATGGGCTCAGTGTAAGGAAGGGGAGTCGGTGAAGGGGGGGGCACGGGCCCGGGGCGCGCGGTTAGGCTGGTGGGGTGATCGACGTCAAGCACCTCATCGAGAATCCGGACCGGTACCGCGCCTCCCAGACCGCCCGCGGGGCGGACGTGGCAGCCGTGGACCGCATGATCGAGGCGGACACCTCCCGCCGCGCCTCCATCGCCAGGTTCGAAGAGCTGCGCGCCGAGCAGAAAGCCTTCGGCAAGAAGGTCGCGCAGGCCAAGGGTGAGGAGAAGCAGGCCCTGCTGGCCGAGGTGAAGGAGCTCGCCGCCCAGGTGAAGGCCGCCGAGGCCGCCGCAGACGAGGCCGAGGCCGCCCTGGCCGAGGAGCAGCGCGCGTTCCCGAACCTCATCGTGGACGGCATCCCGGCCGGCGGCGAGGACGACTTCGCCGTGCTCAAGGAGGTCGGCACCCCCCGCGACTTCGCCGCCGAGGGCTTCGAGCCCCGCGACCACCTGGAGATCGGCGAGCTGATCGGCGGCATCGACATGGAACGCGGCGCCAAGGTCTCTGGAGCCCGGTTCTCCTTCCTCAAGGGCGTGGCCGCCCGCCTGGAGCTGGCCCTCATGCAGATGGGCCTGGACCTGGCCATCGAGCACGGCTTCACCATGGTCATCCCGCCGACCCTCGTGCGTCCCGAGACCATGCAGGGGACCGGCTTCGACGTCCAGCACGACGACGAGATCTACCGCCTCGAGCGCGACGACCTCTACCTGGTGGGCACCTCCGAGGTCGCCTTGGCCGGCTATCACGCGGACGAGATCCTCGACCTCTCGGACGGTCCGATCCGCTACGCCGGATGGTCCACCTGCTACCGCCGCGAGGCCGGCTCCGCAGGCAAGGACACCCGCGGCATCATCCGCGTGCACCAGTTCAACAAACTGGAGATGTTCGTCTACACCACCGTGGAGGACGCCGAGGCCGAGCACGCCCGCCTGCTCGAGTGGGAGGAGCAGATGCTCGCGAAGATCGAGGTCCCGTACCGCGTGATCGACACCGCCGCCGGAGACCTCGGCCTGTCCGCCGCCCGCAAGTTCGACTGTGAGGCGTGGGTCCCCACCCAGGGCACCTACCGGGAGCTGACCTCCACCTCGAACTGCACCACCTTCCAGGCCCGCCGTCTCAACACCCGCGAGCGTGTGGTGAAGAAGGACGGCGGCAAGGGTGGCACCCGCATGGTGGCCACCCTCAACGGCACCCTGGCCACCACCCGCTGGATCGTGGCGATCCTGGAGAACCACCAGAACTCGGACGGCTCCGTCACCGTGCCCGAGGCGCTGCGCCCGTACCTGGGCGGCCTGGAGCGGTTCGAGCTCGTCTGATCCCTCCGCTCAGCCGGTGGCGGCGAGGTGCCGCCGACGAGGGTGCACTTGTTGTCGCTTCGGGGCTTCTGAGGGGACAACAAGTGCACCCTCGTCTGGAGCGTCTGGAGCGTCTGGAGCGGGCGTCGTGTCCCGCAGAGTTCACCCGTGCGCCACCGTCGCTTCCGCCGGGTGCGACGTCCTGTCCGCCGGACCTGATTTGATGGAGGGCATGACGCAGAAGATGGTGTGCCTGGACGTGGACGGAACGCTCGTGGACCATGACGGGCGGATGCACGAGCGGGTGCGCGAGTCCGCGATGGCCGTGGTGGCCGCCGGGCACCACGTGGTGATCGCCACTGGACGCTCCCGCGGCGCCACCCTTCCGGTGGCCGAGACCCTCGGCATCGACACCGGCTACATGGTCTGCTCCAACGGCGGCGTCACCCTGCGCCTGGACCCTCAGACCGAGGACGGCTTCGAGGTCACGGACCTGCGCACCTTCGACCCGCACTCGGTGCTGCGCAAGCTGCGCGAGCGGCTGCCCTCGGCCAAGTACGCACTGGAGCTGCCGGACGGCTCGTTCCTGGGCACCGAGCGGTTCCAGGACATGTCCTTCGGTGTGCGCTCCGAGGGCGTCCCCTTCGATGAGCTGCTGGAGCAGACCGCCGTGCGCCTGGTGGTGTTCTCCACGGACAAGTCCGCCGAGGAGTTCGGCCGGGCCGTGCAGGGCATCGGCCTGTCCGGCGTGACCTACTCCGTGGGCTGGACCGCCTGGCTGGACGTGGCCGCGGCCGGGGTGACGAAGGCCTCCGGGCTGGAGGCGCTGCGCACCGTGCTGCGCGTGTCCCAGGAGGACACCGTGGCCGTGGGCGACGGCCGCAACGACGTGGAGATGCTCCGCTGGGCCGGCCGCGGCGTCGCCATGGGCCAGGCGCCCGAGGAGGTCGTGGAGGCGGCGGACGAGACCACCGGCCACGTGGACGACGACGGCCTGGCCGACGTCCTCGACTCCCTTCTCTGAGCCCCTCATCCCTGACGTTTTCGTTCGAGAGAAGGTCGGGTTCCTACACGCTGTCGTTCGGGAGACGGTCGGGTTCAGGGGCGGAGCCGGAGTCGTCAGCCGCCTCGCCGGGCGCCGGGCCGGGCTCTGCGTCTGAGCCGCTTCTCGGATCCTCCAGCCGCCCCTCGAGGAGGTGGATCGCGGCGTCGCAGTGCTCGGCCTCCTCGGGTAGGGCGCTGGCCACCAGGACCGTGACACCGCCGCCGGCGATCTCCCGGAACAGCTGCCACAGCCCCTCGCGGGCCTCGGCATCCACACCGATGGTGGGCTCGTCCATGAGCAGCAGCTGCGGAGAGGTCACCAGGGCACAGGCGATGGCGGAGCGCACGGCATGCGCCCGGCCCAGCCGGTCCACGCGGGTGTCCGCGTAGCGGCCCAGATGCACCCGCTCGATCGCGACCTCGGCGTCCGCGCGAGACATCCCGACCCTGCGGGCCGCGTCCTGCACGTTCTCCCGCGCCGTCAGGTCGGACTGCGTCGCCGGCGCCTGGCTGGTGTGCCCCACCCGGGTGCGCAGGCGGCTGTCCCCGGTGGGCAGGCCCAGCACCCGCACCGTGCCTGCGCTCGGCCGCTGCCTCCCGGTGAGCACGCGCAGCAGCGTGGTCTTGCCGGAGCCAGGGTCGCCGAACAGGCCGGTGATGCCGCCGGCCGGGACGTCCAGGTCCAGGCCATGGAGGATCTCGGTGCGGCGACGGGTCACCTTCAGCCCCTCGGCGAAGACGGCAGAGTTGTGCATCATGCGCGGGACTGTACGCCTCTACTGACCCGCGTGGGAGCCACTGTGACGAAGCGGACAGCAATCCGTTGACCAGGCATGATCCCCTGCCTGCGGCGCGGTCACACGGCGGCGGCCGACCGCGGCCGTCGCCGCCCTGGGCAACGTCGCGCCGCTCAGTCCACGTCCGGGAGGGCGACCTCGTCCGCCAGCGCCAGCAGGCGGGCGGCCGCCGGGCGGCAGGCGTGCTCCTCGGTCCAGAAGGCGCGCTGCACGGCCTGGGACACCGCCTGCGTGGTGATGCCGAGCTCGGCGGCCACCAGCTTCTGCTGCCCGCGCACGCCGGGGACCATCAGGTCCAGTACCCGCCATTCGGCGTCCGTGCGGGTCCATACGAGCTGTCCGATCAGCCTCAGCACCGCCTCGGCCTCCGCCGCGGTTTCCGCGTTCCGTGCGGAGACGGCCACCGGGATGCGCTGGCCGTGGGCGGCGGCCTCCACCGCCTGGCGGGCGGCCACCAGGCCCGGGCCGGTGACGTCCTCAAGGTCCTGTGAGTCCGGAAGACCCGGGGTGCCGTCTGCGGCCAGCAGCGGTCCGACTCCCACGCCCACGTTCCAGCGTCGCTCCCGCACCGCCCGCAGCGCCACGTCCACGGCGGTGTGCGGGTCCGCGACCACGCCGATCAGCTCGTCTCCCACGGAGCGCTGGAACGGCAGCAGGGTGTCCACGTGGCGGAGACGGCGGATCAGCTCATCCACCATGTCCCCGACCTCGCGGGAGTCACGCTGGTTGATGGTCAGGACGTACATGCCCTCCATCCTGCCAGCCGGCTCGACTCCCAATGGGGAACCCGGCCGTCTGCTCCACGCAGACGACCGCACAGTCCCACGAGGACGGTGTGGGACCAGGCGGTCGTCGCCGGGGGTGCTGTCAGGCGCCGCGTCGGCCGGCCAGGATGATGCCTCCGCCGGCCAGGGCGATCACGCCGAGCCCGCCGAGGGCCCACGGCAGGATCCCGTCAAGGCCGCCGGAGTCCTCCGTCCCGGCCGCCTGCACGTCCGCCGCGGTGGTGTCCTCGGTTCCCGACGACGGCTTCTCGCCTTCGTCCTTCCCGCTCGCCTCAGGCTCGGTCGGAGCGGATGCGTCTGCGTCCTCGCCCTCCTGGTTCGTCGCGTCCGCATCGCCCTCGGATGACTCGGGAGAGGCCGAGGCGTCGTCAGCCTCGGACGATGAGGTGCCGTCGTCGTCCTGCTTCTCGCTGTCTTCCTCGGCCTGATCCTCACCGAAGGCGTCGTTGTACTGGACCGCGGTGGTGATGAACTCTCCGACCTCGTCGTCGGCCTCGCCGCGGACGTCCACGGTCAGCTCGAAGGCCTGAGGGACGTCGGAGGCGGACGCCTCGTAGTCCCGCTGGACCTTGATGTACTGACCCCCCGGGACGGAGATGGCCTTGTGCTCACCGCCGCTGAGGCGCCGGTTCGGGTGGATGTGCTCGTCCAGGACGCTGGACGCGAACTCGCCTGCCTCGGCCATGATGATGGACAGGTTGGAGCCTCCGTCGACCCCGCCGTCCTCGTTGTAGTAGAAGTCCATGTGCTCGCGCAGGGGGTTGAAGGCCATGCCTGTGAGGGTGAGCCGGTCCTCCGGGTCGGAGGTGGCCTCCAGCCGCACGGCCAGGGTCTGGTTCGTGGCGGCGTCCACGGTGAAGTATCTGGCCTCGCCGGGCACGAGGGAGTCGGTGATGGTCTGGCCGGACTCGATCGGCGCGGCCTCGTTGAAGGAGCCGCCGCCGGCCACCGGTTCAGCCTTGCCGGTCTTGACCTTGGCCACCGTGGGGCTCGGCGCGGGGGATCCGGAGGCCGTCTCCTGCTTGGCGTAGGCCACGAGCAGCTCCAGGGGAAGCTCGTCCTCCGAGGCGATGTCGGCGTTGTGCATGACCTCGACGACCACCTCACCGTCCTCGGTGAGGCAGTCCTCTCGGGGCCGGTCGCCCATCGGCTCAGCGAAGGTCTTGTGCGGGAACCACTGGATGGTGGCGTGCATGCCCGAAGAGTAGAGCGGTGTGACGGTGTCCTGGAGGAACAAGCAGGTTTCATAGGGCTCCTCGGACAGGTCCAGCGGCCGGATCATCACCTCGCTCCCGCCGAGCATCTCCTCGGTCTCACGGTCCTTGACGACGGTGGCCGAGACGACCGGGGTGTAGCCCTCGTGCACGGGGATCCGGTAGTAGCGGCGACTGGTCGACTCCTCGCCGTCGTCCTCACGGCCCTGCTGTGTGGTGATGGTGTCTGTGAACTGGCCGGCGGTCATGCGCGGGGCATCCTCGGGGCTTGCTCCGCCCTGCACGGGGGTGCCGGCCGTGGTGTAGCCCTGCAGGGCACGGGAGGTCTGGGTGGTGAGGGACTCGGTGAGCGCGTCCGCGTCCGCCGCGTCCGTGTACGTGCCGCCGGTGGCGTCCGCGATGCACTCGAGGGTCTCCTGGGCCTTCGCATTCCCCTGCAGCCGGAAGCCGATGGTGTGCACGGTCAGGTCGATGCCGTCCTCGGCCAGCTGCTGTGCGACCTCGCAGGCCGGGGGCTCGTCGCAGGTCGGTTCGCCGTCGGAGACGAGGATGATCGACTTCTCGCCCTCGATGCTTTGGAGCTCGTCGGCAGCCTGCTGCAGGGACTTCCCGATGGGCGTGCCGCCCCGGGCGTCGAGGGCGTCGACCTTCTTCGTCAGGGCCTTCTTGTCGATCTTCTCGACCTTCTGCAGGGTCTCGATCTTCGTGCAGGTCTTCCGGTCTGCGTGGCCGAAGGCCACCATGCCCAGCGGCGCATCCTCCGGGGTCCTCTCGATCAGCGCCTTGGTGGCCTCCTTGGCAGCGTCGATGCGGGCGGTGCCCTGCTCGTCAGCGTCCTTCTTGAGCATGGACTCGGAGTAGTCCATGACCACGGCGACCGGCTGCTGGGTGGTCCCGGGGCCCGCCTGCTCCGTATCCTCCTCCGCCAGCGCGGGGCCGGCGGCTGCGGTCGCGAGGCCGACCAGGCCCGCGGTGAGGGCGGCGGCGAGGGC
>NZ_JBNFOB010000075.1:0-9061 GCF_057364565.1 Micrococcus sp. LASM2_SD2
CTGACATGCTGCCGGCCGCGCAGACGGCCCCTCATCTCGCCCCGGCGAGGTGAGGGGGCCGTCGTCGTCCCGTGCCCCGAGAGAAGTGCCGTGCCCCGAGGGGACCTGCGCACCCGGCCCGCCCCATCCCGGGCCACGTCATGCGAAGGCCCCCTTGCCTGCGGGAGGCGAGGGGGCGACGTCGGGAAGGGAGGGCTGCGGATCAGCCGCCGAAGGTCATCAGCGGGGACCCCACGAACGGGTCGATCGCCAGCGCGATGAACAGCAGGGTCAGGTAGGAGATCGAGAGGTGGAAGACCTTCATGGCCTTGCGGTCCTCGAAGTCGCTGCGGGTGGCCTGGCGCTGGAGCACGTGGGACTCCCACACGAACCAGCCGCCGACGGCCACGGCGACCACGGTGTAGACGATGCCCGCCCAGCCGAGCGGCACGAGCAGCAGCGAGCACACCACGGTGGCCCAGGCATAGAGGACGACCTGGTTCGAGACGTGGTGGGCCGAGGCCGTGGCGCCGAGCATCGGGACGTCGGCGGCCTGGTAGTCCCGCTTGTACTTCATGGACAGCGGCCAGTAGTGCGGCGGGGTCCACAGGAAGATCACCACGAACAGGATGATGGCGGGCCACTCGACCGTCTCCCGCACCGCGGCCCACGCGATGAGCACCGGGAAGCATCCGGCGATGCCGCCCCACACGATGTTCTGCTCCGTGCGGCGCTTGAGGATCAGCGAGTACACGACCACGTAGAAGAAGATCGCCGCGGAGCCCAGCAGACCGGCCAGCCAGTTCGCGCCGAACGTCAGGATGACCAGGGACAGGACCGTGAGCACCCACGAGAACACGAGAGCCTCGCGCGGGGTGACCTCTCCGGTGACCAGCGGCCGGCGCTCGGTGCGCTTCATGACGCGGTCGATGTCCCGGTCGATGTAGCAGTTGAAGGCGCCCGAGGCGCCGGCTGCCATGGCACCGCCCACCAGGGTGGACAGCATGACGATCACGTCCGGGAATCCGCGCTGGGCGAAGATCATGGTCGGCAGCGTGGTCACCAGCAGCAGCTCGATGACGCGCGGCTTGGTCAGCTCCCAGTAGGCGCGGGCCTTCCGCTTGAGGCCGACGGCTCGCCGGGCGACGCCCGGCGGTCTGTTCGGGCTCGGCGGTGCGGTCAACGGCGGTCACAGGCGACTCCACGGTGGATGACATCGACTTCTTCACGAGGCGGGGACTTTCGGACGGCCCGACGCGCACGCACGGCGTGCCTGCGCAGGACATGCAGGTGGGCCAGCCTCCAGTGTACCGCCCGTCGGTTCCGCCGGGCGGGCAGGGGGCGATTCCGGACCGTCCCGGGCGCTAGGCTTGCCGCGGCGGCGTGTCGCCACCGGTCGGACCGGTGACCGCGCCCCGGACAGCGAACGCCACCCCGTGAGGAGTCCATCCGTGAACGAGTCCACCGCCCGCACCGCCCTCGACCGGATCCAGCCGGCCCGCGGACACGTCTACGGGGAGAAGGACCGGGCCATGGTGGACACGCTGCGCGTGCTCGCCGCGGACGCCGTGGAGACAGCCGGCCACGGCCACCCCGGCACCGCCATGTCCCTCGCCCCCGTGGCCTGGGAGATCTTCCAGAACGTCATGCATCTGGACCCCTCGGACCCGCACTGGGCCGGGCGCGACCGCTTCATCCTCTCCGCGGGCCACTCCTCGCTCACCCTTTACCTGCAGCTGTTCGCCGCCGGGGCCGGCCTCGAGCTCGAGGACATCGAGGCGCTGCGCACCGAGGGGTCCAAGACCCCGGGGCACCCGGAGGTCAACCACACCACCGACCACGTGGAGATGACCACCGGCCCCCTCGGCCAGGGCCTGGCCTCCGCCGTGGGTTTCGCCTACGACCAGCGCCGGGTCCGTGGCCTGCTCGACCCGCACGCCCCTGCCGGCACCTCCCCGTTCGACCACCACGTGTTCGTGGTGGCCGGCGACGGCGACATCCAGGAGGGCGTCACCTCCGAGGCCTCCTCGCTGGCGGGCCACCAGGAGCTCGGCAACCTCGTGGTGCTCTACGACGCGAACCGCATCTCCATCGAGGACGACACGGACATCGCGTTCACCGAGGACGTGGCCGCCCGCTACCGTGCCTACGGCTGGCACGTGCAGGAGGTGGACTGGACCCACGGCGCCGAGGGCCACGACGTCACCGAGTACACGGAGGACACCGCTGCCCTGCACGAGGCGATCGCGGCGGCGAAGGCGGAGACCGGCCGGCCGTCCCTGGTGATCCTGCGCACCGTGATCGGCTGGCCGGCGCCGACCAAGAAGAACACCGGCGGCATCCACGGCTCGAAGCTCGGCGAGGAGGAGCTGCGCGCCGTCAAGCAGGAGCTCGGCTTCGACCCGGACGCGATGTTCGCCGTCGACCCCGACCTGCTGGAGCACGCCCGTTCCATCTCGGAGCGCTCGGCCGCCTTCCGTGCACAGTGGGAAGAGGCCCTGCAGGCCTGGCGCGAGGCCGAGCCCGAGCGTGCCGCCCTCTACGACCGCCTGGCCGCCGGGATCCTGCCCGCCGGCCTCGAGGACGCCCTGCCGTCCTGGGAGCCCGGCTCGAAGGCCCTCGCCACCCGCGCCGCCTCCGGCGAGGTCCTCAACGCCCTCGCCCCGATGATGCCCGAGCTCTGGGGCGGCTCCGCCGACCTGGCCGGCTCCAACAACACCACCATGAAGGGCGAGCCCTCCTTCGTCCCGGCCGAGCGGTCCACCAAGGCCTTCGCCGGCGACCGCTACGGACGCACACTGCACTTCGGCATCCGCGAGTTCGCGGCCGGCTGCATCGTCAACGGCATCGCCCTGGGCGGGCTCACCCGCGCCTACACCGGCACCTTCCTCACGTTCTCCGACTACCAGCGTCCGGCCGTGCGCCTGGCCGCCCTCATGGGCGTCGGCTCGATCTTCGTGTGGACCCACGACTCGATCGGCCTGGGCGAGGACGGCCCGACCCACCAGCCGGTGGAGCACCTGGCCGCCCTGCGCGGCATCCCGAACCTGGACGTGGTCCGTCCGGCCGACGCGAACGAGACCGCCTGGGCCTGGCACACCGTGCTGACGCACACAGACCGTCCCGCCGGCCTCGTCCTCTCCCGCCAGGGCCTGCCGGTCCTGCCCCGCGGCGGTGACTTCGCCGCGGCCTCCGAGACCGCCAAGGGCGCCTACGTGCTCGCGGACGGCGCCGACACCGAGGGGAACGCGGCCGAGGCGAAGGTGCTGATCATCGCCACCGGCTCCGAGGTGCAGCTCGCCGTTCAGGCGCGGGATCTCCTGCAGGCCGACGGCGTCCCCACCCGCGTGGTCTCCGCCCCGTGCCTCGAGTGGTTCGCCGAGCAGGACGAGGCCTACCGGGCCGCCGTGCTGCCGGACGGCCCCGACGCGCCGGTGCGCGTGTCCGTGGAGGCGGGCATCGCGCAGCCGTGGTTCGAGCACACCGTCACCGTCGGCTCCCGCGGCGCCCGGATCAGCCTCGAGCACTACGGTGAGTCCGCCTCCGGGGAGCGCCTCTTCGAGAAGTACGGCTTCACCGCCGAGAACGTCGTCTCCGCCGCACAGCGCCTGCTGGCGGAGCGGAAGGAGTCCTGAGCATGTCCGAGAACGCAGCCCAGAACCCGAACACCGCCGCCCTGGCCGCCGCCGGCGTCTCCGTCTGGCTGGACGACCTGTCCCGGGCACGGCTCGAGGACGGTTCCCTGGCCGACCTGGTGGCGACCCGCTCCGTCACCGGGGTGACCACCAACCCCTCCATCTTCCAGAAGGCCCTGGAGGACGCGGACGTCTACGCCGAGCAGCTGGACGAGCTGGCCGCCTCCGACGCGGACGTGGACGCCGCGGTGACCGCCCTGACCACGCGCGATGTGGCCCGCGCCGCCGAGGTGCTGGCGCCGGTGCACGCCGCGACCGACGGTGCCGACGGCTTCGTCTCCATCGAGGTGGACCCGCGCCTGGCCCGGGACACCGACGGCACGGTCCGTCAGGCCCGCGAGCTCGCCGAGACGATCGGCCGCGAGAACGTGATGATCAAGATCCCGGCGACCGTGGAGGGGCTTCCCGCCATCACCGCCGTGGTGGCCGAGGGCATCAGCGTCAACGTCACCCTGATCTTCTCCCTCCCCCGCTACCGCGAGGTCGTGAACGCCTGGATGGCCGGACTCGAGCAGGCCCGTGCCCAGGGCAGGGACCTGTCCCGCATCCACTCGGTAGCCTCGTTCTTCGTCTCCCGGGTGGACACGGAGGTGGACCGCCGCCTCGACGGGATCGGCGGCCACGCCGCAGCGCTCAAGGGCAAGGCCGGCGTGGCCAACGCCCGCCTTGCGTACCGGATCTTCGAGGAGTCCCTGCAGACCGAGCGCTGGCGGCTGCTCGCGGCGGCCGGCGCCCCGGTGCAGCGTCCGCTCTGGGCCTCCACGGGGGTCAAGGACCCCGCCCTGCCGGACACCCTCTACGTCACCGAGCTGGTCGCGCCGGACACCGTCAACACCATGCCCGCCGCCACCCTCGAGGCCGTCGCCGACCATGGCCGCATCGTCCCGGACGTGGTCCGTGGCGGGTACGCCGAGGCCGATGCCCACCTGGACGCCGTCGGACGTGCCGGGATCTCCTATCGTGAGGTCGTGGACCTGCTCGAGGCCGAGGGCCTGGAGAAGTTCGAGGCCGCCTGGGACGGGCTGCTGGAGTCCGTGGCCGACGGCCTGTCCTCACGCCGCACCCGCTGACCGGCCATACGCCGGCGCCCCTGCCCGACACCACCCACACGACCGACCCGTGAACCGTCGCCACCGGAAGGACCCGCAATGAGCACCCTCGGACTGAGCGCCACCGGCGCCGCCCTCGACGCCGTCGACCGCCACGTCCCGACCCTGGTCGAGGAGCGCTTCGCCTCCCGCCTGGCCGCCGAGGACCCGACGCTGTGGGGCCCGGCCGCCGAGGAGGAGTCCTCCAAGCGTCTGGGGTGGGTCGACGCCGTCTCCCGCTCCCGGCCGCTGCTGCCGCAGATCGCCGAGCTCGCCGAGTCCCTGCGTGGCGAGGGCGTGGACCGGGTGGTGCTGGCGGGCATGGGCGGCTCTTCCCTGGCCCCTGAGGTCATCGCCGGAACGGCCGGCACACCGCTCACCGTGCTGGACTCCACCGACCCGGACCAGGTCCGCTCGGCCCTGACCGACCTCGAGCGCACGGTGCTGGTGGTCTCCTCCAAGTCCGGCTCCACCGTGGAGACCGACTCCCAGCGCCGCATCGTGTCCGAGGCCTTCGCCGCGGCGGGGATCGACGCCGCGTCCCGCATCGTGGTCGTCACCGATCCCGGGTCGCCCCTGGAGCAGGCCGCCGTCGAGGCCGGCTACCGCGCCGTCTTCACCGCCGACCCCACGGTCGGCGGACGCTATTCCGCCCTCACCGCCTTCGGCCTCGTCCCCGCCGGCCTGGCGGGCGTGGACGTGGAGGGCCTGCTCGACGACGCGGAGGCGGTGCTGGACCTGCTCACCGAGGACGACGCGGACAACCCCGGCCTGCAGCTCGGCGCGGCGCTCGGAGGCACGCAGCCGCTGCGCGACAAGCTGATCGTCTCCGACGCCGGCTCCGGCATCGCGGGCTTCGGCGACTGGGCGGAGCAGCTGATCGCCGAGTCCACGGGCAAGGAGGGCGTCGGGCTGCTCCCGGTCGTCGTGGCCGAGGGCGCGCCGGAGACCGCCTGGGACGCCGACGACCTGCTGCAGGTCGTGCTCGCCGGGGACCAGGACGGGGTGACTCCCCCGGCCCATGGCGTGGTCGTCTCCGGCTCGCTCGGCGCCCTGCTGCTCGTCTTCGAGGTCGCGACGCCGTGGCCGGGCGCCTGCTCGGCATCAACCCGTTCGACCAGCCGGACGTGGAGGCCGCCAAGGCCGCCGCCCGGGAGCTGCTCGACTCCCCCGCCGCGGCCGAGGAGCGCGGCGACGAGGTCGAGGGCATCGCCGTCTCCGGCCTTCCGGACGGCGCGGCCGCCGGCTCGCTGACCGACGTGCTCCGCTCCACGCTCGACCTGCTGCCTCAGGACGGCTACCTGACCGTCCAGGCCTACCTGGACCGCCATGCCGATGCCGCCCTCGAGCAGCTGCGCCCGGTCCTGGCGGAGGCCGCCGGCCGGCCGGTCACCTTCGGCTGGGGCCCCCGGTTCCTGCACTCCACCGGCCAGCTCCACAAGGGAGGCCGCGCGAACGCCGTGGTCCTGCAGCTCACCGGTGATGCGGCGGAGGACCTCGAGGTCCCGGACCGCCCGTTCACCCTGGGCCGCCTGATCGCCGCCCAGGCCTCGGGCGACGCCGGCGTGCTCGCCGAGCACGGCCTGCCGGTCGTGTGCCTGCACCTGACCGACCGCGCCGCCGGCATCGCGGCCCTGCGCTCCGCCGCCGATGCGCTCTGAGCCCACACGCGCGCAGCGCACGGCCACGGTGGCCAACCCGTTACGCGACCCGCTCGACCGGAGGCTGACGCGGATCGCGGGCCCCTCGTCCCTGGTCCTGTTCGGCGTGACCGGCGACCTGGCCCGCAAGAAGCTGCTGCCGGCCATGTATGACCTCGCCGGACGTGGGCTGCTGCCGCCGGGCTTCTCGCTGGTGGGCTTCGGCCGTCGAGAGTGGTCCGACGCGGAGTTCGCGGACTACGTCCGCTCCGCCGTTGAAGACGGCGCCCGCACCCCGTTCAACGAGACCGTGTGGCAGCAGTTCTCCGGCGGGCTGCGGTTCGTCTCCGGGGCCTTCGACGACGACGCGGCCTACGGCCGGCTCGTGCAGGTCCTCGGCGAGCTCGAGTCCACGCGTGGCACGCGGGCGAACACGGCCTTCTACCTCTCGATCCCCCCGAGCTGGTTCGAGGAGGTGTGCCGCCAGCTTGCCGAGGCCGGCCTGGCCGAGGACTCCGACGACACCGCGGCCGCCTGGCGCCGCGTGGTGATCGAGAAGCCGTTCGGCCACGACCTGGACAGCGCCCGGGAGCTCAACGAGGTGATCGAGCGCGTCTTCCCACCAGAGTCCGTCTTCCGCATCGACCACTACCTGGGCAAGGAGACCGTCCAGAACATCCTCGCGTTCCGGTTCGCGAACCGGATCTTCGAGCCCCTCTGGTCCGCCGAGCATGTGGACCACGTGCAGATCACGATGGCCGAGGACATCGGCATCGGCGGCCGCGCCTCCTACTACGACGGGGTCGGTGCCGCCCGCGACGTCATCCAGAACCACCTGCTCCAGCTGCTGGCGCTCACGGCCATGGAGGAGCCGCTGTCCTTCGACGCGGACCATCTGCGGGCGGAGAAGGAGAAGGTCCTCGCCGCCGTCGAGGTGCCCGCGGACCCCGACCTGATCGAGGCGGCCTCCGCCCGCGGCCAGTACACCTCCGGCTGGCAGGGAGGCGAGCAGGTCACCGGCTTCCTGGACGAGGAGGGCTTCAACCCCGCCTCCACCACGGAGACCTTCGCCGCGCTCAAGGTGGGGATCCGGACCCGGCGCTGGCAGGGCGTGCCGTTCTACCTGCGGGCCGGCAAGCGTCTGGGCCGCCGGGTCACGGAGATCGCGGTGGTCTTCAAGCAGCCCCCGCACCTGCTCTTCCCCGTCCACCCCGGCGACGCGTTCGGGGAGAACGTGGTGGTCATCCGCGTGCAGCCGGACGAGGGGGTCACCCTGCGGTTTGCCTCCAAGGTGCCCGGGACCCAGTCCGAGGTGCGCGACGTGACCATGGACTTCGGCTACGGACACGCCTTCACCGAGGACTCTCCGGAGGCCTACGAGCGCCTCATCCTGGACGTCTTGCTCGGCGAGCCGCCGCTATTCCCGCGCCAGGCCGAGGTGGAGCTGTCCTGGCGGATCGTCGACCCGTTCGTGAAGCACTGGGAGTCCCTGCCGGGGCAGCCCGAGCCCTACGAGCCGGGCACGTGGGGGCCGCCCTCGGCCCATGACCTGCTCCACCGCGACGGACGGCATTGGAGGCGCCCGTGAAGATCCGCATGGAGGACACCACCACCTCACAGGTGGCCAAGCGCATCACCCGGCTGCGCGAGGCCGGCGGCGTGGTCACCCTCGGCCGTGTGCTCACCCTGGTGATCAGCACCGACCTGGCAGGGGTGGAGAAGGCGCTCGAGGCGGCCAACGCCGCGTCCCTCGAGCATCCCTGCCGCATCGTGGTCCTCGCCCTCGGGGACCGGACCGCGGAGAGCCGGCTCGACGCCGAGATCCGCGTGGGCGGAGACGCCGGCGCCTCAGATGTGGTGGTCCTGGAGTGCCACGGCGCCAACGCCGAGCCCACCGAGGCGCTCGTCTCGGCCCTGCTGCTGCCGGATGCCCCCATCGTGGTCTGGTGGCCCAGCATCGCCCCGCACGTGCCCTCCGAGACTCCGCTGGGTCGGCTGGCCCACCGTCGCATCACGGACACCGCGGCCTCCCGCCACGCCGAACGCGCGCTGTGGGCCCGACGCGACGGCCACCGGGCCGGCGACACGGACCTGGCCTGGACCCGGCTCACCCTGTGGCGGAACCAGCTGGCGGCGATCTTGGACGACCAGGACCCCCGTGAGATCGGCTCCGTCACGGTGGACGGCGCGCCGGACTCCCCCTCGACCCTGCTGCTGGCGGCCTGGCTGACCCACGCGCTGCGTGTCCCCGTGACGATCGCGCACACCAAGCGCGGCCACGGCATCCGTGCCGTCCGCCTGCGACGCCGCGGCGGGGACGTCGTGCTCTCCCGCTCCCAGTCCGAGGTGGCGAAGCTGTACCAGTCCGGCCGTCCTGTGCAGCGGATCTCGCTGCCCCGCCGCACGGACCAGGACTGCCTGGCCGAGGAGCTGCGCCGGCTCGATCCTGACGAGGTGCTCGGCAGGGTGCTCTCCGAGGGACTGCCCCGGACCGACCTCGAGGCGGTGCAGGCCAGTGAGCGCTGAGCAGTCCCACACACCGAACACCCCGAACGCCTCGGCCGGCACCGCACAGGACGTCGTCCATGTGTTCGCCGACCGGCCGGCCCTCGCCGCCGCCTGCGCCGCGACGCTCGTGGAGCGCCTCGCCGCCGCCCGG
>NZ_JBNFOB010000076.1:0-9058 GCF_057364565.1 Micrococcus sp. LASM2_SD2
GGAACGGGGCATGCCCACCATGCTCGCACACGGACCCGGTGGCGGTCCGGGGCCGGGCACCGGGATCCGGGCACGGCCCTGCGTGGGAAGCCCGCTCCGGTGCACCGGCTGCCTGCGGACCGGTGCCGCACACGCCCCGAGCACAGCGCCGGTCGCGTACGGCGCCCCACTACACTGGCCGGGTGCGTCTCGTCATTGCCCGCTGCTCCGTCACCTACGAGGGCCGCCTCAACGCCCACCTGCCCACCGCGACCCGCCTGCTCATGGTGAAGGCGGACGGCTCGGTGCTGGTGCACTCGGACGGCGGCTCCTACAAGCCCCTGAACTGGATGAGCCCGCCGGCCACCCTGCATGTGGAGGAGCCGAGCGAGGACCAGGCGGCCCAGGGTGTGCAACAGGTGTGGCGTGTGCAGGCGAAGAAGAGCGACGACCGCCTCGTGGTGCTGCTGGAGGAGATCGTCTCGGACACCGCCCACGACCTCGGCGTGGACCCCGGCCTGGTCAAGGACGGCGTGGAGGCGGACCTGCAGCGGCTGTTGGCCGAGCAGATCACCACGCTCGGCGACGGCTGGACGCTCGTCCGCCGTGAGTACATGACCGCCATCGGCCCCGTGGACATCCTGGCCCGGGACGGAGCCGGTTCGACCGTGGCCGTGGAGCTCAAGCGGCGCGGGGACATCGACGGCGTAGAGCAGCTGACCCGGTACCTCGAGCTGATGAACCGGGACCCGCTGCTGGCCCCCGTGACCGGCGTGTTCGCCGCCCAGCAGATCAAGCCGCAGGCCCGCACGCTCGCGGAGGACCGCGGCATCCGGTGCGTCACCCTCGACTACGACGCGATGCGCGGAGTGGACGACGCGGACGCCCGTCTGTTCTGAGCGCGCTCGCCGGTTGCGCTAGATGCGCCCGGAGTTCCACCACGGCTGGGAGGCCAGGGACGGGCCGGCCTCGATCCAGGCCCGCAGCCCGGAGGCGTCCGCCTCGTCCATGTCCAGTGTGAAGGACACAGCGGACTCCGACACCTGGACCCGGACCGTGGTGTCCTGCAGGCCCTCCGCCTCCACGCGTTCCAGGTCGAGGCCGCAGCGCTGGGCCGACCAGGCCGGGCGGACGACGAACGAGTCGCGGCGGAAGAGCCGGAGGGTCTCGTCGTCGTAGCGGCCGATCACGTGATGCCGACGGCCCCGGGAGTCGGTGCCGACCGCCGGGAAGGTGCCCGGGGACGCCATGAGGGCCCGGCGCCGGATCAGCCACACCAGCAGCAGGATCACTCCTGCCGCCACTGCGACGATCACCGGCACCGGGCCCTTCATGTGTGCGGTCCCCAGCGGTGAGCCGGTCAGGCCTGCTTGCCAGAGCCCATGCGGGCGCTGGTCGCGGCGATGACGACCTGGTCGTTGTCCACGGAGAAGAATCCACCGGCGGCGTGGGCCGTCACCGTGGAGCCGTCCGTGGTGCGGACCACGACCTCGCCGTCGCCGAGCACGGCGAGCAGCGGGGTGTGGCCGGGCAGGATGCCGATCTCACCGTCGATCGTCCGCGCGGACACCGCGGAGGCGGTGCCGTTCCACACGGAGCGCTCCTCGGAGACGATCTCCACCTTCAGCTCTGCCATGACGATCAGCCCTCAGCCTGGATCTTGGCCCACTCGCGCTCGACGTCGTCCATGCCGCCGACGTTGTAGAAGGCCTGCTCGGCGATGTGGTCGACGTCGCCGTCGCAGATCGCCTTGAAGCCCTCGACGGTGTCCTTGATGGACACGGTCGAGCCCTCGACACCGGTGAACTGCTTCGCGGTGTAGGTGTTCTGCGAGAGGAACTGCTCGATCTTGCGGGCACGCGCCACGGTGATCTTGTCCTCCTCGCCGAGCTCGTCGACGCCGAGGATCGCGATGATGTCCTGCAGCTCCTTGTTCTTCTGCAGGATCTGCTTCACGCGGATGGCGGTGTCGTAGTGGTCCTGGCCCACGTACTGCGGGTCGAGGATGCGCGACGTCGAGGCCAGCGGATCCACGGCCGGGTACAGACCACGCGAGGCGAGGTCACGGGTCAGGTTCGTGGTGGCGTCCAGGTGGGCGAACACGTTGGCCGGAGCCGGGTCGGTGTAGTCGTCCGCCGGGACGTACACGGCCTGCATCGAGGTGATGGAGTGGCCGCGGGTCGAGGTGATGCGCTCCTGGAGCACACCCATCTCGTCCGCCAGGTTCGGCTGGTAGCCCACCGCGGAGGGCATGCGGCCCAGCAGGGTGGAGACCTCGGAGCCGGCCTGGGAGAAGCGGAAGATGTTGTCGATGAAGAGCAGCACGTCCTGGTTCTGCACATCGCGGAAGTACTCCGCCATGGTCAGCGCGGACAGGGCCACGCGCAGACGCGTTCCCGGCGGCTCGTCCATCTGGCCGAACACGAGGGCGGTGTCCTTCAGCACGTCCGCCTCGTCCATCTCGACCCAGAGGTCGTTGCCCTCACGGGTACGCTCACCGACGCCCGCGAACACCGAGGTGCCGCCGAAGTTGCGGGCCACACGGGTGATCATCTCCTGGATGAGCACGGTCTTGCCCACGCCCGCGCCGCCGAACAGGCCGATCTTGCCGCCCTTGATGTACGGGGTCAGCAGGTCGATGACCTTGATGCCGGTCTCCAGCATCTCGGTGGAACCCTCGAGGGCCGCGAAGGACGGGGCCTGGCGGTGGATCGGCCAGCGCTCGGTCACACCGAGGGAGTCGATCGGGGTGTCCAGGGTCTCGCCCAGCACGTTGAACAGGTGGCCCTTGACGACGTCGCCGACCGGCACGGAGATCGGGGCGCCGGAGTCGGTGACCTGGGCGCCGCGGACGAGGCCGTCGGTGGACTGCAGGGAGATCGCGCGGACCATGTTGTCGCCCAGGTGCTGGGCGACCTCGAAGGTCACGACGCGGGTCTGGCCGTTGAGGGTGAGCTCGGCGGTCAGCGCGTTGTAGATCTCCGGCATGGCGTTGGCGGGGAACTCGGCATCGATCACGGGACCGATGACGCGGGCGACGCGCCCGATGGCACCGCCGGTGGAGGCCCCGGTGCCCTGATCGTGGATGGTGGCAGTCATCTCTCTCACTTCTTATCGTGTGTGGATGGCGGGTCTGATGGCGTCTGCGCTCAGGAGTTGTTGAGCGCGTCGGCACCGGCGATGAGCTCGGTGAGCTCCTGCGTGATCTCCGCCTGGCGAGCGTTGTTCATCAGGAGCGTGTAGTCCTTGATGAGGTTCGTGGCGTTGTCGCCGGCGGACTTCATCGCGCGCTGGCGGTTGGCCAGCTCGGACGCGGCCGCCTGCAGCATCGCGTTGAAGATGCGGGACTCGATGTACTTCGGCAGGAGGGCGTCGAGGACCTGCTCCGCGTCCGGCTCGTACTCGTACAGCGGCAGGACGTCCGACTCGTCGGTCACCTGCTCCTCGACGACCTCGAGGGGCAGCAGGCGCACGACGTGCGGGTTCTGCTTGACGAGCGACACGAACTCGGTGAAGACCACGTGGATCTCGTCCACGCCGCCGGCGGCGGTGTCCTTGAGGAACGCCTCGACGAGGGTCTCACCGATCTCCTTGGCGCGCTCAGCGACCGGGGCGTCGGTCTGACCCGTCCACACCTGCACGTACTCGCGGCTGCGGAAGTCCAGGTAGCCCTGTGCCTTGCGGCCGAGCACGTAGAGGTCGATCTCCTTGCCCTCGTCGGTGAGGTGCTGGATGAGCTCCTCCGACTTGCGCAGGACGTTCGCCGAGTAGGCGCCGGCCAGGCCGCGGTCGGAGGACATGATCAGCACGGCGGCCCGGGTCGGGTTCTCCGCCTCGGTGGTCAGCACGTGGTCGATGTCGTGCTGGGACGAGACGGCGGAGACGGCGCGCGTGATCGCGTTCGCGTACGGCAGCGACTGGTTGACCCGCTCGCGTGCCTTGGTGATGCGGGACGTGGCGATCAGTTCCATCGCCTTGAAGATCTTCTTCATCGACGACGTCGATGCGATCTTCTGACGGTAGACCCGGATCTGGGCTCCCATGGTGGTCCTTTCCTGGCGGAGGGGCGGCGGCCCGGCGCCGGCGTGACGCCGGGCCGCTCACCTCACCTCTGCGCTCAGCGCTTCTGCTTGGTGATCTGCTCCTGCGCGACCTGATCCTCGTCGATCGCCTTGTGCTCCTCGTTGCCGGCGGCGACGCCGTCCCGGTCGGAGGGCTCGAAGTTCTTCTTGAACTCCTCGATCTCGGCGGTCAGGGCCTCGAGGGTGTCGTCCTCGAGCTTGCCGGAGGAGCCGATCGCACCCAGCACCACGTCCTTGCGGCGCAGGTGGTCGATGAACTCGCGCTCGAAGCGGAGGACGTCGTCCACCGGGACCTCGTCCAGGTGGCCCTTGGAGCCGGCCCAGATGGAGACGACCTGGTCCTCGACCGGGTACGGCATGTACTGCGGCTGCTTCAGGAGCTCCATCAGGCGCTCACCGCGGGCGAGCTGGCGGCGGGTGGCCGGGTCCAGGTCCGAGGCGAACATGGAGAACGCCTGCATGTCACGGTACTGGGCCAGGTCCAGCTTCAGGGTGCCGGAGACCTTCTTCATGGCCTTGACCTGGGCGGCGCCGCCCACGCGGGACACGGAGATGCCGACGTCCACGGCCGGACGCTGGTTCGCGTTGAACAGGTCCGACTGCAGGAAGATCTGGCCGTCGGTGATGGAGATGACGTTGGTCGGGATGTAGGCCGACACGTCGTTCGCCTTGGTCTCGATGATCGGCAGGCCGGTCATGGAGCCGGCGCCCATCTCGTCCGAGAGCTTGGCGCAGCGCTCGAGCAGCCGGGAGTGCAGGTAGAACACGTCGCCCGGGTAGGCCTCGCGTCCCGGCGGACGGCGGAGGAGGAGGGAGACGGCGCGGTAGGCCTCGGCCTGCTTCGACAGGTCGTCGAAGATGATCAGGACGTGCTTGCCGCCGTACATCCAGTGCTGGCCGATGGCCGAGCCGGCGTACGGGGCGAGGTACTTGAAGCCGGCCGGATCGGAGGCCGGGGACGCCACGATGGTGGTGTACTCCAGTGCGCCCTGCTCCTCGAGGGTGGCGCGGACGCCGGCGATGGTGGAGGCCTTCTGGCCGACGGCCACGTAGACGCAGCGGACCTGCTTCTCCGGGTCGCCCGACTCCCAGTTGGCCTTCTGGTTCAGGATGGTGTCCACCGCGATGGCGGTCTTGCCGGTCTGGCGGTCGCCGATGATCAGCTGGCGCTGGCCGCGGCCGATCGGGATCATGGCGTCGATGGCCTTGATGCCGGTCTGCAGCGGCTCGTGCACCGACTTGCGCTCGGTGACGGTCGGGGCCTGGAGCTCGAGGGCACGGCGGCCCTCGGCCTCGATCGGGCCCAGGTCGTCCAGCGGCTGACCCAGCGGGTCCACCACGCGGCCCATGAAGCCGTCGCCCACGGGCACGGAGAGGATCTCACCGGTGCGGTGCACCTCCATGCCCTCGCGGATCTGCTGGAACTCGCCCAGCACGACCACGCCGATCTCGCGGCTGTCGAGGTTCTGGGCCAGGCCCAGGATGCCGTTCTCGAAGCGGAGGAGCTCGTTCGCCATGACGGAGGGCAGGCCCTCCACACGGGCGATGCCGTCCGCGGCGGTGAGCACGTGGCCCACCTCGGTGCGGTCTCCGCCGGTCGGTTCGTAGGATGCCGCGAAGTCGTTCAAGGCATTGCGGACATCGTCGGCGTTGATGGTCAGTTCGGCCATCTGCAGTCCCTGCTCTCTGTTGCTCTGGCGATCATCGACGGGACGATGATGCAGCGGTTCGTAAGTGTTCCGTCTCCGGTGCGGCGGACCCGGCGGGTCAGCCGGCCATCCGGCGCTGGAGGTCGTTGAGTCGGCTCGACATGGACGCGTCGATCACGTCGTCGCCCACCTGCACGCGGATGCCGCCCACCACGGTGGGGTCGACGGTCACGTCCAGGACGAGCTCTCGGCCGAAGGCGCGGTCCAGGCCCTGGGACAGGCGGTCCTGCTGGGTCTGGTCGAGCGGCTTGGCCACCGTGACGTCGGCGATCCACTGACGCTGGCGCTCGGCCACGACGTCGGCGGAGTCGCGCACGGCGCGGAAGGGCTTGCGGCCGCGGGGCGCCTTGACGGCGCGCTCGACGAGCAGCTTGCCCGGCTCGGTCGCGTCCTCGCCCAGCAGGCGGTGCGCCAGGGCCACACGGGCCTCGGCCGGTGCCTGCCGGTCGGTCAGCGCCCACTGCACCTCGTGCGAGGCGTCGGCGGTGCGGTTGAAGCCGAGCAGCTCGCGAGACAGGCCCGCAAGGCCCTCGTGTCCGCCGCGCTCGGCCTCGGCGGCCGCTGCGTGGGAGGCAACGACCTCCAGTGCGTCGCCGAGATCCCGCTCAGCCGACCAGCGACGACCGGCCAGGTCCTTGAGGACCTGCAACGCACCGGGGGTCACCCGGGTGCCGAACAGGGAGTCGACGAGTCCGTGCCGGCGCTCGGTCGTCCAGGCGGGGTCGGTCAGGGCGCGGCGCACGGGGCCGTGCTCGTCCACGACGTCCAGGGCGCCGAAGAGCTCGCGGGCCAGGGCCACACCGCCCTCGTTCAGCACCGGATCCACCGCCTGGAGGGCGGCGACCAGGGAGTCCCTCGATGCACCGGTCATCATTCGGACACACCTGCGCTCTGGTGCTTGTCGAGATCAGCCAGGAAACGGTCGACCACACGCTGGGAGCGGGCGTCGTCGTCCAGGGACTCGCCCACGATCTTGCCGGCCAGCGTGGTGGCCAGGGTGCCGACCTCGGAGCGCAGCTGGGTGGCGGCCTGCGCACGGTCCGCGGCGATCTGGGTGTGGGCCTGCTCGGTGATGCGGTTGGCCTCCGCCTGCGCACGCTCCTTGGCGTCCGCGACGATCTGGGCGCCCTCGGTGCGGGCCTCCTCGCGGATGCGGTTGGCCTCGTGGCGGGCGTCCGCGAGCTGCTGCTCGTAGTCCGCCATCATCGCGTTCGCCTCGGCCTGGGCCTTCTCGGCCTTCGCGAGACCGCCCTCGATCGCCTCGACGCGGTCCTGGTAGGACTTCTCGAGGGCCGGGACGATGAACTTGATGACGATGAACATCAGAACGGCGAAGCCCACCGCGACGACGAGCATCTCCCACGGGTTGGGAACGAGAGGATTGGCACCCTCAGACGCGCCCAGGATCAGTGCAGAGCTGATCATGTTTCAACCATCCTTCGGTCATGAGTCCTGAATAGGAGGAGCTGCCGGGCCGACCCGTGGGCCGGCCGACGGCTCGCTGGACACGGGCGCGTCAGGCGCCGATGACGAAGGCGAAGACCAGGCCCAGGATGGCGAGGGCCTCGGCCAGCGCGAAGCCGAGCAGGGCGATCGGCTGCAGGATGCGCTGGGCCTCCGGCTGACGGGCGACGCCGTTGATGTAGGCGGCGAAGATGAGGCCCACGCCGATGGCGGAGCCGATGGAGGCCAGGCCGTAGCCGATCATGTTGAGAGAACCGTGGAGATCCATGGTGTTCCTTTCACAATGCCGGAGTCGGTCCCCGGCAGGGTCGGAGGGTGTTCCCGATGTGGCCCGGCGTTCGCCGGCATCGAGAAGTCTCTGGGATGGCGGCCGGTGGCCGCCGCTCCGTGGCCGGTGCGCTCAGGCTGCCGGCCCCGGAAAACTCAGTGGTCGTTCGCCGCGATCGCGCCCTGGATGTAGATGGCGGTCAGCAGGGTGAACACGAAGGCCTGCAGGTACATGATCAGCAGCTCGAGGAAGTACAGGGCGACCGAGCCGATGATCGCCAGGACGCCGGCGCCCTGCAGGAAGAGGGAGCCGGACTCCATGATCAGGTAGGCGGCGCCGGTGCCGGCGAGCATCACGATCATGTGGCCGGCGAGCATGGTCGCCATGAGACGCAGGGAGTGGGTCAGGGGGCGCACGATGAAGTTCGAGATGATCTCGAGCGGCACGAGCAGCGGGAGGATCCAGCCGGGGACGCCGGACGGGACGACGGCCAGCTTGAAGTACTTCGGACCGTGGTGGCGGATGCCGACGCCGATCCAGATGACGTAGACGATCAGCGCGAGGGCGTAGGCCGCGCCGGCGTGGGAGAACGACGGCAGCTGCAGCAACGGGATCGCGCCGAAGATGTTGTTCACCAGCACGAAGAAGAACAGGCCGAACAGCAGCGGCACCCACGCCTTGAAGTCCCGCTCGCCGAGGATGTCCTTGGCGATGGAGTTGCGGACGAAGGAGTAGCCGGACTCGGCGAGCCACTGTGCCTTGCCCGGGACCAGCTTCGGCCTGCGCATCGCGAGGGCGAAGAATCCGGAGATGAGGACGATCGACAGGATCACCATCAGCATCTGCTTGCCGAAGCCGGTGCCGTACTCGGCACCCCACGGCAGGATCTCCGGCAGGTGGGCGTCGCTGATGCTGGGCGGCGTGAAGCCGGCGCTGGCGACATTGGCGAGCACGAGGGAAAGCACGCGGGTCCTCTCTGGAGTGATGCGTCGACGGGCCCGGCTGCCGGCTCCCCCATCCGCGCACGTGAGAACGACTCTCGGCCGCTCTGCCATGGGGAGATGTGGTCGCGCACGGCGGCACCTTCGGCCGTCGATTGTGATCTGCAATAACGATACCAAAAAGATGTCCCTGCGAACGAACTGCAGAGGCCGTGGGGAGTGTGGTGCTGGACCCATTTCGGCACCGCACGGACGCCCCTCCGCCGGGCCGTAGAACGATCGGTCAGTAGATGCTGCGTCGGGTACGCGCGAAGATCAGCACCTCGGCGGCCTGCCAGACCACGATCGCCACCAGCGCGGCCACCCCGGCGGCCAGCGGATCGAGCCAGTCCGGGCGCGGCACGAGGGACAGGACCAGGCCGTAGAGAACGATCTTCAGCACGAACGCGCCGATGCTCAGCACCATGACCATCTCCCGCTGCCGGTCCCAGAGCCAGGCGATCAGGGCCAGTGTCACCGCGGAGAGCAGCAGCACCAGTCCCCCGCCCAGGCCGGCGGAGGCCGCAGCCGCTCCGCCGTGCAGCAGGCCGGCCACGAGCGCGCAGAGGGCCACCG
>NZ_JBNFOB010000077.1:0-9041 GCF_057364565.1 Micrococcus sp. LASM2_SD2
GAACAACAGGCCCAGGAAGGTCCTGGACTGGAAGACGCCCGCGGAGGTCTTCGCTGAGCAGTTACGCTCGCTCACGTTGAACGGTGTTGCAACGACCGGTTGAACCCACCCAGTACGTCAGTTTGGCGTACTCGGACGCGCTCATCACCGCGGGGGTGACGGCCTCGGTGGGCACCGTGGGCGACTCGTACGACAACGCCCTCGCCGAGACGGTGAACGGGCTCTACAAGGCCGAGCTCATCCACGCCAAGCGGGTCTGGGAGTCCGTGCAGGCGGTCGAGCTGGCCACGATGGGGTGGGTGCACTGGTGGAACACCGCCCGTCTTCACGAGGCCCTGGGCTATCGCACGCCCGCGGAGGTCGAGGCGGCCTACACTCACGATCAGGATTCAGCGCCCGTTGCGTCCTGACCTCGGAACGAAACCCAGGGCGTTTCAGAACCTCAGAGGAGTGAACCGCCGGTCGTGTCGATGGTCTGGCCTGTGATCCAGCGGCTGCGGTCGCTGGTGAGGAAGGTGATGACCTCCGCGACGTCCTCGGGTGTGCCGATCCGGCCGAAGGCTGAGAGTCGGCCTGCGCCTTCACGAGCGCCGGCTTGATTAATCCAGTCAGCGTTGAGATCCGTGTCGATGACGCCGGGAGCGACGCAGTTCACTGTGATTCCGCGTTGGGCGAGCTCCGGTGCGACGGCGCGCAGTGCTCCTTCCAGCCCGGCCTTTGACGCGGTATATGCGAGGTGGGTCGGCGCTGCAATCCTTGTGTATCCGGTGGACACCGCGACGATGCGTCCTCCGTCGTTTAGGGAGTCCGCCAGGTGGTGCAGCAGGAAGAGTGGTGCGGTGAGGTTCACGGCTTGCACCCGAGCGTAGGTCTCAGGGTCGAGTTCGGCGAGCGATTGCGCGCCGTTGATGCCCGCATTGCTCACGAACACGTCGGTGCCGCTGTAGCCGTGCGCTGCCAGTGCTTGGTTCCATGCCTTCGCAATGGCGGCGGCGGCCGGCTCACCTTCTGCGAGGTCAGCCTGAATGAGGATCGGGGTGGCGCCGAGTGAGCGCAATCGGGTGGCGGTGTCCTCGGCTGCCCTCTGGTCGCGCCTGTAGTGGACGCCGATGAGTTGGATCCCGCTGCCTGCCAGGGCAGTGGCGGTTGCGGCACCGATGCCTCGAGATGCGCCGGTGATGAGGGCGGTGGAGTAGGTCACGTTTCCTCCGTAGTGATCAGTACGTAATGTGCATGCTATATCGTAGCGATCACTATGGCAAAGGTACGCAAGCAGGTCGGGCGGCCCCGTTCGTTCGACCCGGACGAGGCCCTTCACCGGGCACTCATGATCTTCTGGGCCCACGGTTACGAGGGCGCGAGTATGACGCTCCTCCAGGATGCAACCGGCCTGACCGCGCCCCAGCTGTACCGCGCCTTCGAGTCGAAGGAGCGGTTGTTCGAGAAAGCTGTTGCGCTGTATCAGCAGGAGTACGGCTTCGGTGTCTCCGACGACCTGCCCGTGGTCGACGCGCTCTCTGGCTATCTCGACCGTGCGGCCAGAGAGTTCACCACCGAGCCGGGCCTCGGATGCCTCGTCTCCACGGGTCTGCTCACCACTGGACGAGACGCGGACGCCGCCGCGGCTGTCGTCCGAGCCGAACGCAACCTGGCGCTCAAGGCTCTCAGTGCTCGACTTGCGAAGGCCGTCGCCGATGGCGAGTTGCGCGAAGGCATCGACGTTCACGGTTTGACGCGCACCGTAGGAGCGTTGATTCAGGGCATGTCGGTCCAGGCCCGAGACGGGGCAACCCGGGAGGACCTCGGACGACTCGTCACCACCGTGAAGACCCTACTGGTGACCTCCATCGACTCACAAGCATCGAAATAGCACCTATGTCACAGTCTTCCCTCGAAGGAAGGACCCCGCCATGGATTCACTGCAACACCCCGCCCTCATTGTCGTGGACGTGCAACGCGGCTTTGACGATGCCGACTACTGGGGGAAGCGCGACAATCCCGACTGCGAGGCGAACATCGCGGATCTGATCGCTCACTGGCGAGAGCGATCGTGGCCGATCGTGTTCGTCCGCCACGACTCGACCAATCCGGCGTCGGCCCTCGCGATGGGCACGCCGGGCAACGAGTTCAAGAACGTCATCAGCGGCGAACCCGATCTTCTCGTCAGCAAGACCGTGAACTCCAGCTTCCACGGCACCCCAGATCTACACGCCTGGCTCCAGTCGAAAGGGATCGAGGAAGTCGTCATCTGCGGGATCACCACGAACCACTGTTGTGAGACCACAGCGCGAGTCGCAGGAAACTTGGGCTACAACACGTACTTCGTGATCGACGCGACGCATACATTCGACCGCCAGCGCTGGACGGCTCCATACTTCCGGCCGCGACGCTCTCCGCGGTGACTGCCGCCAACCTGCATGACGAGTTCGCCACGGTCGTCTGTACCGACATGCTTGTCGACGGCACTGCCACGTCGGGTGAGGCATACGGGGTCTGACCGTGCACTCGACCCGCTCGAAGAGCCCGAGATGGCTATTGCTGGTGGTGGACGGGGGTGAAGCGCCCCGGATTCCGTCCCAGGTCAGGGAGTAACGGGCGCTACGTCGTGGTCGTGTGTGTATGCCGTCTCGAACTCCGCGTGAGCGCGATAGGCCATGGCCTCGAAGTGACGATCGGGACTCCAACCGTGGGCCCAGCCCATCCTGGTCATCCCGCCCGCTTCGGCCGGTTCCCAGGGCTGCTTTGACGAGACCGTCCATCCGACGATTCGCAGAGAGTGGGCGTCGGTGACGAACGCGACGTAGCAGAACTCGTTCAGGATCCTGATGTGCGTGATGTCAGCGACCCAGAGCTGATGCGGAGGTTGGGCCTCCAGGCGACGTTCGGCGAGATCGCAGTCCCTGAGGCCCACCGGGAGCCCTCCTGCACGCCTAGTCACCCACCGGCCACTACGAGACCACCAGGAGACCATCGAGCGGCTACCTGATGACCCGCGATTTACCGGGAGGCCACCTGGCCTCTCAGAGGCCACGGAGAGACCACTGGCTGCCCACCGCCGACCCACTCACGCCCAACGGCGCTCGATGACGATCAGCGACGGATCGAACCGCACATGGCCGCGCTGATCGGCTTGATCGTCACCTCGACCAGCTCGGTGACGATGATCCGCTGCTCCTCGACGCTCAGCGTCTCCCGGAGCCTCTCGACCAGCTCGCGGCGGGCCTGGTCGTCCTCGACCCCTGCAGCGCGCTCAGCGAGCCTGCGGGCCTCCGAGGGGCTCGGCTCGGCCAACTGCTCGTCGATGGCGGTGATCTCGACCTCGAGCTCCTTCATGGACGAGCGGATCATGTCCATCGAGACCGTCGTGTCCGTCAACATCGGCGCGAGGGCATCGAGGCGCGCACGCAGCTCGCCACCCCGGGACAGCATCGCCTGCCGGTCCATCTGCTCTGAGCCTCCTTCGGGCTCGAGCATGTCCGCGACCGCCGGGCTCGCCAGCATCGTCTGCACCGCGGCGGCGACCATCGCGTCCACCGGCTCGCGCTGCCGGCTCACATGGAAGTTCTGCCCGCACCTGTAGTTCGGCACCCGCGCTCGTTCTGACCGGCGACCATCGTCGCCCCGCACCGACCGCACCGTGCGACCCCTGAGAGCAGTTAGCGCGGCTGATTGCCGCGACGGTCGACCTTCGCCTTGTTGTCGCGCAGCTTGGCCACTGAGCGGCGCCACAGTGCTTGGGAGACGATCGGCTGCCACCGATCACCCTCGGAGACCGGGAACAGCTCACCCGTGGCGTTGTACCTGATGAACCCCGCGTACAGCGAGTTGTTCAGCAGGTACCGGGCCGCGTACGTCGACCACGGCCTGCCTCTCGAGGTGACGAACCCCGCCGCGTTCAGATCCTCGGCGATGCCGTGGATCGACTTGGGCCTGGTCGCGGTGAAGTCTGCGAACGCCCGTTGGATGGCCTCGGCCTGCTCCGGGATCTGCGCCCCGTCCTTCGTGCAGCCGACCGGCATCCAGCCCGAGAGAACCGGCATCCCCTCGGCGCGACGGCGCTCGTTCGAACGGATCGTCCGCTCGGCCTTGCGCTTGGCCTCGAAGCGCGCGATGCCGGCCAGCATCGTCGCCCGGAACTCTCCATCGGCCGTGGCGAGGTCGATCTCGCCGTCGACCGTGACGACCTGCAGCCCATGGTCGACCAGGGTGTTCAGATCCTTGGTGCTGCGCAGGAGCCGGTCGATGTCGACGGCAACGCCGTTGTCGAACTGACCGTCGTCGGCATCCTTGAGCATCCTCGCCCAGTCGGTGCCGGCACCACGCGGCTTGGAGGCCGAGACGGAGGAGTCCTCGTACCCCGGGACCGACGCGCCAGCGCCCTCTACACCGTCATCTGTGAAGAGCCCCTAGACTCGCTGGTATGCAAATAACTGTTCTCGGTGCCACTGGAACGATCGGGTCTCGGGTCGCTGATCAGCTGGAGGAGCGCGGCCACCAGGTCCAGCGCGCCAGCCGCAGCAAGGGTGCCGACGCCTGGGATAGGACCGGCCTCGAAAGGGCATTCAGCGGGGACGCCGTGGTGGTGGACTGTTTGAATATCGAGACTATTGGGGCAAAGAAGTCACGAGAGTTCTTCACCGGCACAGCGAAGAACATCATCCATGCGGCGCAGTCAGCAGGGGTAAGTCGCATTGTGTGCGTGTCGATCGCAGGTGCAGCCGACCCCAAGGTGAACCGGTGGTTTGGTTACTACCAGGGCAAAGCGGCACAGGAGCAGACGTATCAGCAATCCGCTGTACCAACGACGATTGTCCACTCAGCCCAGTGGTTCGAACTCATGGACAACGTGGTCCGTCGCGCGACGCTGGGGCCAGTCACTGTGCTTCCCACCATGAAGATGGCGGCCTTGGCAGCCGACCGTGCTGCGGCGATCATCGCCGAGGACATTGAGCAGAGCGCCGAGGATGCCAACGATCGTACTCTTGCTATTCGTGGACCTGAGGAAGCAACTACTTTGCAGATCTGTCGAGCGATCCTCGCTGCTCGGGGCAGTATTGACGGGCGGCGGCCACGAGTGATGACACAAGCGCCCTACCTCGGGCGCGCAATCGCCGCCGGCGGGCTGATACCAGATCACGGCGTCACCGATGACCTCACCGTCGAGCAGTGGCTGGCAGGCTCGACATGATTCGCCTGTAGCTGAACTGCTCGTCTGAGCGCAGCCTGGTAACGATACCCCACCGGGCACACCCAGGGCTGACCAGCAGCGTTGAACCCACGCGGCTGTGAGTCGCATCGATAAGTTGAATCGCCCCGGGTCTGGTGGAGGCTCTGATCTAACGGAAGGATGCAGAGCATGCCCGCACCACGGAAGTACCCCGACGAGCTCCGCGAACGCGCCACGCGGATGACCATCGAAGCCCGCCAAGACCCCGCCACGAGGTCTGGAGCGTTCCGCCGAGTCGGTGAGCAGCTCGGGATCAATCCCGAGACGCTACGCAACTGGGTCCGCCAAGCCGAGATCGACGGTGGCCACGCCCCGGGATCACGACCAGCGAGGCCTCTCGGGTGGCCGAGCTGGAGAAGGAGAACCGTGAGCTGCGGCGGGCGAACGCGATCCTGCGCTCGGCATCGGCTTTCTTCGCGGCGGATGCTCGAGACGCCCACAGCGCTGATCGTGGACTACATCGACGACCACAAGGACGAATTCGGTGTCGAGCCGATCTGCGCCACACTCTCCGCAGCGGGCACGCAGATCGCACCGAGCACGTACTACGCCGCGAAGACACGTCCTGTCTCGGCCCGCCGTCTGCGCGATGAGCAGCTGCTCGCTGAGATCCGCCGGGTGCACGAGGCCAACTACGGGGTCTACGGGGCCCGGAAGGTCCACGCGCAACTGCGCCGCGAGGGCATCCAAGTTGCCCGATGCACGGTCGAGCGGCTCATGCGTGCCGCAGGGCTGCGCGGTATCAGCCGCGCGAAGGGACCGAGGACCACGGTCCCAGGCCGCGGCCCGGATGAGCGTCAAGACCTGGTCCAGCGAGACTTCACCGCGGCGGCTCCGAACCAGCTGTGGGTTGCTGACATCACCTACTGCCGCACCTTTGCCGGGTGGGTGTACGCCGCGTTCATCATCGACGTGTTCTCCCGCCGGGTGCTGGGCTGGCAGCTGTCGAAGTCGTTGCGTACGGACCTGGCGTTGGACGCGTTGGAGATGGCGTTCTGGACGCGTCAGCGTGCCGGCCAGGACGTGGCCGGGCTACGGCACCACAGTGATAGAGGAGTCCAGTACGTCGCGGTGCGCTACACCCAGCGGCTGGCCGAGGCCGGTGCAGTCGCCTCGGTCGGCTCGACGGGGGACTCGTATGACAATGCCCTCGCCGAGGCGTTCAACTCCCTGTTCAAGGCGGAGCTGATCCGGAACAGGGGCCCGTTCAAGTCCATCGAGGACCTGGAGATCGCGGTCGCGGAGTACATCGACTGGTTCAACCATCGGCGTGTGCACGGCGAGATCGGGCTGGTCCCTCCGGTCGAGTTCGAGGACGTCTACCATCATGAGAACCCCGTGCCGGCGCCCGCCGGGACGGCACTTGCGAGCCTCTAACAAACCCGGGGCAATTCAGTTACCAGGCTCAACAACCTCCCTGGACATCACAGCTAGCCAGGCTCGTGGGGGTACAGGTCGCCGGAACGGCGCTGTTCGCCGTCTCGACCGCGCTGGCCCCGGCCCTCGCCGGCAGGTGGCTGCGAAACGCCGCCGTCTCCGTCAGCTGGCCGGTGACGCGGGCCTGGCTCAACCGGAGCATCCCCTCCTCGGCCACCCGGGCGACCTCCCTGTCCATCATGGGCCAGGCTGATGCCGCCGGGCAGGTGGTCGGCGGCCCCGCGTTCGGCCTCTACGCGAACCGGCTGGGCATCCAGGCAGCTCTGCTCCTGTCCGTGGCCGCCCAGGCACCGGCCGTGTGGCTGTTAGCCCGGTTGCGTAGGTGACTCCGGACGTGCGCGCCGACGAGGGAACGGAGCTCCTGGTAGGTGTAGTGACCGGGGGTTGACTACACCGCTAAAGGTTGTGGGCATCGAGCGGGAACCCCAACTGAGCTTCCGGCCCTGCGAAGCGTTCACCACGCGTCATGCCGGAATCTTCCTCACATCTCTCGACGGTCAGCCAGTAAGGGCCTTGATGACGGTCGGCAGGTACCTTCGTACCTGCTCGCGGTCGCTCTCACGCTCCTTATCGGACAGCGCGGAGTACGGGGTCTGGATTTGGGTCGCCCACCGCACAGCCAGATCAGCCGGCACCACAAGCGACCCGTCCTCCCGTTGTTCGCATTGGTCATGGACGTACTGCTGCCAGTGGGCCCAACGCTCGTGCTCGATGGCGGCAAGACGCTCTAACGTCTCCTCGCTCTCTAGAACCTCCCGAATCCTCTCGTGCGACGGCATCAGATCAAATCCTGCTCTACGAGCGACCAATAGTGCTGGCCGAGAGCGGTGAGCTCGCACGCCTTCGACTCCATTGCAGCGTGGTACATGTGCGGCGCACCGACTGGCCGGACGAGGTTTACCTTTACCAGTGCCTGGAGGACCGCGAAGTCCGCGTTCTTGGCAGGGTCAGGCGGTGGGATTGACACATCCTCGTCTGCCCTCAGAGGACGCTCTGGCTCGTAGCTGGGGTCGAGCCGGAGCTGCGTAGCCGGGTCCTCGAACAGGGCCGTCAGCTTCTGCAGGCTGGTAAGCTCGATCGGCGCCTCAGTTTTCCTGAGCGAAACGAACTTCTTGACGTTCGTCTTGAAAACTGGCCGTTGAGCCCAGTTCCCGAGGGACTGGTCGATGTGCGCGTAGACGCTACCAGGGGTCACATCCCCGACGAGGTTCGCAGCGGCACCGTTGAGCGCGTCCACGAAAAGGTGCGTGAACACGCCCGTACCGTCGCTCTCCATGGCGTATTGATCCGCCGTGGACGCCGTCAGGATTGTGACACCCTCTGCAATCTCGGCGATCTTCGTCTGGCCAGGATGCTGAGCCGCGACCCCGCTGTGACAGCTATCGAGGATGATTACCTTGTTCTTCGCCGGCGATTCGTTGGCGAAGGTCACGATTTCAAATAGCGAGAGCCCGTCATGTCCATTGGTGCAGTCGCTCGCGCACAGATACCCGCCAGCTCCGTCGATGTAGCCGTGACCGGAGAAGTAGAGCAACGAGATTTCGGCATCGTCGCGAAATAGCTCCTCGACCGCATCACGGAGCTCGGTGCGTGTGACCTCGGCCTCGGGACCTGCGGCCGTCAGCAATTTCGGCTGAGCGAAGTTGAGAGTGCCGTCTGCATGGCGTTCGAGCACACTCTTGACACTATGGGCGTCGTTAACCGCTCCGTGGAGGGAGTCGATCTGCTCGTAGTAGTCGATGCCGACGATGAGGGCCTTGCGCATGCCGCTGCCTCTCAGATGTTGTCGATAAAGTCGGAGATGTTTGCGTCACTCCAGGCGACCGTGCGCACTCCGGTGAGGGCTGTACGGTCGCTGGTGTACGCCCAGATACCAAGGAGTGGCTTGCCTTCCTCCTTCGCGCACTGGATCTCCCACTCCTGACCTTCGGACGTGAGCGAGTTCTTGCTCACGAGGGCGATCACCCCGTTGGACCGTCGGATGCGAGTGCGGACCCTGTCTTTCCAGCCGGAGTCGTAGGGCTCCTTCACTGACATGTCTATGAACTCGTATGGGGCCCGCGGGCTAAGGGACTGGCCCTTCAGGAAATCCCTCTGCCGCTCGTCCTCGATGGCGAATGCAACGAAGACCGTCTTCTTCTCAGCCATGTCAGCTCTCCTTTGGTGTTCAGGGCAAACGGGACTGCCGCACCGTTAGGTGACAGTTGGGGTGTTAGGCCGCGAGGCTCACGGCTGGGTTCATGATGGTCTCGTATTCGATGGGGGTCAATCGACCCAGACGTGCCTGTCGACGGCGGCGGTGATACTTGCGTTCGATCCAGGTGACGATCGCGATCCGGAGCTCGTCGCGGGTCCGCCACCGCTTCCGGTCCAGGAC
>NZ_JBNFOB010000078.1:0-8933 GCF_057364565.1 Micrococcus sp. LASM2_SD2
GCGCCGGCCGCGCGCGCGCTCGAAGCCGGCAGCCGCGCGTCCCGCTGGCCGAACGCGACCGTCGGTTCGGGCACGTAGACGCGGATCAGATCGTCGAGGGGCCTTTCCCCTCGGCCGCTGCGGCGCGGAAGACGGCCAGCTCGCCCATGGCCCAGTCGAGGTCTTCAGTGGCCCCGAGGGTCCGCTCCTGCACGG
Organism: Micrococcus sp. LASM2_SD2; assembly: GCF_057364565.1. Taxonomy (NCBI): domain Bacteria; kingdom Bacillati; phylum Actinomycetota; class Actinomycetes; order Micrococcales; family Micrococcaceae; genus Micrococcus; species Micrococcus sp. LASM2_SD2. The sequence continues at coordinate 196 of NZ_JBNFOB010000078.1, forward strand.
CCCAGCGCAGCCGGGGAGCTGCGCTCACAGGCCGCCCTCGGCCGGCCAGGAGCGCAGGGTGAGGGTCTGCTCGACGTGGGCGAAGGGGCCGTCGTCGTCGTGGAGGACGGTGCTGGTCAGGCCCACGCCGTCCGGGCCCACCGTGACCTGCCCCGCGAGGCCGAGCCAGTGGCCGGTGGGCTCGCGGTACAGGTGGATCTGCAGGTCCACGTTGGGGAAGAACCAGCCGCCCGGCTTCGCCGGCAGGGCGGGGGCGATCCCGTTGGCCGCGTCGGTGAGGCTGATCAGGCGCACCAGGTCACTCGTGCTCTCCCCCGCCACCATCTCGCGGTCCGTGGTGAGCCACACCCGGCCGTGGCCCGGCCCGTGGCCGGGCAGGATGACGCCGTCGAGGGAGGCGATGTACCCGCCGCCCCATCCGTGGAGCGCGTTGTGCGCCTGCGCCTGCGAGCGCGGCGGGAGGGGCTCGTCCGGCAGCTGGGCGACGGCGGAGGTGTCCGAGGTGGACAGCAGCCAGGCGCGCAGGGTCAGCACGGTGCGGCCCCGGGCGTGGAGCACGGACTCGACGAGCTCAATGGTCCGGCCCGGACGCAGGGTGCGCGTGACCACCTCGAGCTCGCCCGACCAGAGCGTGCCCAGGATGTCGTAGGAGAGCCGTCCCACCCGCAGCCCGGGGGTGGTCTCGTGCGCGGCCACCTCGTGCAGCAGCAGGCCCGAGACGGCGGCCATGTGCATCTCCTCTTCCCGCCATGCGCCCTGAGCGTGCACGGTGGAGCGTACGCGGGAGGTGCGGACGCCGTCGGCGTCCACGGTGGGCTCGCCGAGGCGGACGTAGAAGGCCAGGGGATCGTCGGCGACGGAGGTCGCGGCGGTGGAGGTGATGTCAGTCATGGGCCGAAGTCTGCCAGAACGACGACGACGGCCGGTGACATCCCCGCGGGGATGTCACCGGCCGTCATGGCGTGGGCCGAGCCGGGGTTCAGCGGCGCATGACCTTGCGGGCGATGCCGTTGCCGATCAGCTGCAGCGCCTGGACGAGCACGATCACCACGATCACGGCCAGCCAGGTGACCTCCGGACGGAACCGGTTGTAGCCCTCCACGATGGCGAAGTTGCCGACGCCGCCGCCGCCGATGATGCCCGCCATGGCGGACATGTCCACGAGCGAGATGATCACGAACGTGAAGCCGAGGATCAGCGGGCCGAGGGCCTCGGGCAGCACCACGGTGCGCACGATCCGCATGCGGGAGGCGCCCATCGCGCGGGCGGCCTCGATCACGCCGGGGTCGAGGGAGACGAGGTTCTGCTCCACGATGCGGGCGATGCCGAACGTGGACGCCCAGATCATGCAGAACACCACGGCGGTGTTGCCGATGCCGCTGCCGAGCACCGCGATGGTCAGCGGCTGCAGGGCGGCGATGAGGATGACGAACGGGATGGGCCGGATCAGGTTCACGACGAAGTTCGTGACCAGGTAGACGGCGCGGTTGGCGAAGATGCCGCCCGGACGCGTGGTGTAGAGGACGAGCCCGACCAGCAGGCCGAGGATGCCGCCGAGGATGAAGGCCCAGCCGACCATGTAGAGGGTGTCCCCCACGGCGGTCATCAGCTCGGGGCCGTAGTACCCCCAGTCGAGGTTCTGGAATCGGTCGATCACTGGTGCACCTCCTGCACGTCCCCGGCGCCGGCCAGGTCCGCGACGAACGCGTCCACCGCGGCGGCCTCGCCCGTGAGCGCCACGGTGAGCAGGCCGTACGCGGAGTCCTTGGTGGCGGACATGCCGCCGTGGACGATCTCGAAGCCCACGCCGCGCGTCGAGGCGGTGCCGAGCACGGCCGAGACCGCGGCGGAGTCCTTGAGCGAGACCATGATCAGCCGACCCTCGGTGCGCGCTCGGATGCGAGCCACCTCCTCGGCATTCGGCCGGTCCTTGAGTGCCGTGGCCACGAAGGACGCGGCGTCGGCGGAGTGGGCGGGCCGGGAGAAGAGGTCGTAGACCTTGCCGGACTCCACCACGCGGCCGGTGTCCATCACGGCGACGCGGTCGGCGATCGAGCGGATGACCTCCATCTCGTGGGTGATGGCCACGATCGTGACCCCGAGCTCCTCGTTGACGCGGCGCAGCACGGAGAGCACCTCGTGCGTCGTCGAGGGATCCAGGGCGCTGGTGGCCTCGTCCGCGAGCAGGATCTCCGGCTCGGCGGCCAGGGCGCGGGCGATGCCGACGCGCTGCTTCTGGCCGCCCGAGAGCTGCTCCGGGTAGTGCTTGGCCTTGTCCGCCAGGCCGACGAACTCAAGCAGCTCCGCCACGCGAGCGCGGCGCTTGGACCGCGGCCAGCCGGCCGTGTCCAGGGCGAACGCGATGTTCCCGGCCACCGTGCGGGAGGTCAGCAGGTTGAACTGCTGGAACACCATGCCGATGCGGGTGCGCAGCGGACGCAGCTTCGCCTCGGACAGGTGGGAGACCTGCTGGCCCAGCACCGTGACGGTGCCCGACGTCGGCTTCTCCAGCCCGTTGATCATGCGGATCAGGGTGGACTTGCCGGCGCCGGAGAAGCCGATCACACCGAAGACCTCGCCGCGGTTCACGGTGAGCGAGACGTCGTCCACGGCCGTGACACCGCGGCCCTTCTTGGCGGCGTAGACGCGGCTGACGTGGTCGAAGACGATGACCGGCTCTCCCGGGGCGCCCTCAGAGTGGCGCCCCGGGGTGACCGCGTCACGGTCGGACGTATGGGAACCTGCCATGGATCAGGCACCCTGCTTCGCGATCGCGTCCTGGTACTGCTTCAGGGTCTCGTCGATCTGGGCGGCGTCGAGCTGCACCGGCACGCTCGTGTCGGAGGAGAGCTTCGCGGATTCGTCCAGCACGGCCTGCTCGTGGTACAGGGCCGCGACCTTCTTGTAGGTCTCGTTGTCCTGATCCGCGCGGCGCACGGCGAAGCCGTTGACGAACGGCTTGGCGGAGTCGGCCTGGGCGTCGTCCTTGAACAGGGCGGTGTTCGTGTCGATGCCGGCGTCGGCCGAGAACGTGTTGTTGATGACCGAGCCCTGGACGGACTCGAGCGCGTTCACGGTCTGCTGGGCGGCCACGGTCTGGACCTTCACGGTGGAGGCGGCCTCGTCGATGTCCTTGGGCTCCGGGCGGATGGTCTCGTTGGACAGCTTCAGCAGGCCGGCGGCGACGAGCACGTTGATGGCACGGGCCTGGTTCACGGTGTCGTTCGGGATGGCGACGGTGTCGCCCTTCTGGAATTCGGAGACGTCCTTGTACTTCTTGGAGTACAGGGGCAGCGGGATGATCTCGGTGGTCCCGATCAGCGTCAGGTCCTTGCCGGAGGCCTGGTTGTAGTCGGCCAGGTAGGCGATGTGCTGGAACCAGTTCATGTCGATGTCGCCGTTGTCCAGCGCCGGGTTCGGCTGCGTGTACTCCGTGAAGTTGCGGATCTCGACGTCGATGCCGTGCTTCTCCTTGGCGAGCTTCACCAGGGCGCGGTGCGTCTCGTTCTCGGACACGACGCCGATGCGCACGGTCTGCGCGCCGTCGTCGCCCTTCTTCTCGGCCTGCGAGTTGCAGGCGGTCAGGGCGAGCGCGCCGACGGCGGCCAGGGACAGGCCGGCGAAGGAGCGGCGGGAGATGTTCGAGGGGGTCGTCATGGGGTTCTCCTTGGAGGACGGTGCGACGTCGCCGGCGCGGGTGGGCACGGCGGGTGCGGAAGGGTGCGGGGTGGGCCGTGCGGTGGGTGATCCCCCGCGGGGCACAGCACGGCGGGCTGGGGCGAGAGACGCCCCGAGCCGGAGGCCGGGATCCTTTCGAACGCTGCTCTTGCCCGTCCCCCAGTCACCGCGGGCTCCCCTCGAGGGGTCTGCACGCAGCGGAGGCGGGCCGCTTCTCGGTCCGTTGCCACCCGTGAACATGGGGTTGGCGAGCGGCTCATCGTGGGACCACGTGGACCCGCCGAGGCGGGGTCCACAGCCGCTTCTCCTGAAGCTGGGCCCGAGCCTATCGCAGCGTGTGCGCCCCATCGGGCAGGGCGGTGACACGCAGCGTCATAGTGCGGGGCTCGGGTGTCGACGTGTGATGCCCCTCGCGAGACGACGACGGCCGGGCGCCTCCGTGGGGAGGCGACCGGCCGGCGTCGGGACGGGGCTCAGGCGGACGGGATCAGAAGTCCCAGTCCTCGTCCTCGGTGTTCTCGGCCTTGCCGATCACGTACGAGGAGCCGGATCCGGAGAAGAAGTCGTGGTTCTCGTCCGAGTTCGGGGACAGGGCGGAGAGGATCGCCGGGTTCACATTGGTGGTCTCGGCCGGGAACATCGCCTCGTAGCCCAGGTTCATCAGGGCCTTGTTGGCGTTGTAGTGCAGGAACTTCTTGACGTCCTCGGCCAGGCCCACGGAGTCGTAGAGGGCGTGCGTGTACTCGACCTCGTTCTCGTAGAGCTCGAACAGCAGCTCGTAGGTGAAGGCCTTGAGCTCCTCCCGCTTCTCCTCCGGCAGGGTCTCCAGGTTCCGCTGGTATTTGTAGCCGATGTAGTAGCCGTGCACGGCCTCGTCACGGATGATCAGGCGGATCAGGTCCGCCGTGTTGGTCAGGCGGGCGTGGCTGGACAGGTACATCGGCCAGTAGAAGCCGGAGTAGAACAGGAAGGACTCCAGCAGGGTGGAGGCGATCTTCTTCTTGTACGGGTCCTCGCCGTCGTAGCGCTCCACGATCAGCTCGGCCTTGCGCTGCAGGTTCGCGTTCTCCCGGGACCAGCGGAAGGCCTCGTCGATCTCCTTGGTGGAGGCCAGGGTGGAGAAGATCGAGGAGTAGGACTTCGCGTGCACCGACTCCATGAACGCGATGTTCGTGTAGACGGCTTCCTCATGCGGGGTCATGGCGTCCGGGATGAGGGAGACGGCGCCCACGGTGCCCTGGATGGTGTCCAGCAGGGTCAGGCCGGTGAACACGCGCATGGAGAGCAGTCGCTCGTCGTCGGTTAGGTTGGACCAGGACTGCACGTCGTTGGACAGCGGCACCTTCTCCGGCAGCCAGAAGTTGTTGACGAGGCGGTTCCACACCTCGACGTCCTTCTCGTCCTGGATACGGTTCCAGTTGATGGCTTCGACGAGGTGGGACTGCTGGGTCTCGGTCACGGCAGGGCACATCCTTCAGAAGAATTCGTTGAGAATCCGCGGATTCCGGGGGCTCACGGGAGCACGGTCAACGGGGCGCGGGTCCGGGTCAGTCTAGGCCCGCGGGGGCAGCGGCAGCCACTCGGACGGGGCCGGGGTCACGACCTCGTCGGCCCTCCCCGTCCGGGTACGCCGCCCCACTTCGAGGCGGGAAATCCAGTGCAAGCGCGCTCAGAAGCGCGGAATACGCGGGATTTCCCGCCTCGAAGGGTCGGCTGGTCAGAGCATGCAACTGACGCAGCCCTCGACCTCGGTCCCCTCGAGGGCGAGCTGGCGCAGTCGGATGTAGTAGATCGTCTTGATGCCCTTCTTCCAGGCGTAGATCTGCGCACGGTTCAGGTCACGCGTGGTGGCGGTGTCCTTGAAGAACAGGGTCAGGGACAGGCCCTGGTCCACGTGCTGGGTGGCCGCCGCGTAAGTGTCAATGATCTTCTCGTAGCCGATCTCGTACGCGTCCTCGTAGTACTCGAGGTTCTCGTTGGACAGGTACGGCGCCGGGTAGTACACGCGGCCGAGCTTGCCCTCCTTGCGGATCTCGATCTTCGAGGCCACCGGGTGGATCGAAGAGGTCGAGTTGTTGATGTAGGAGATCGAGCCGGTCGGCGGGACGGCCTGCAGGTTGCGGTTGAAGATGCCGTGCTCCATGACGGAGGCCTTGAGTTCCAGCCAGTCCTCACGGGTCGGCAGGTCGATGCCGGCGTCCGCGAAGAGGCGCTCCACGCGCTCGGTGGCGGGCTTCCACTCCTGCTCGGTGTACTTGTCGAAGAACTCGCCGGAGGCGTACTTCGAGTCCTCGAACCCGCCGAAGCGCTGCCCGCGCTCGATGGCGATCCGGTTCGAGGCGCGCAGCGCGTGGAACAGCACCGCGTAGAAGTACATGTTCGTGAAGTCGATGCCCTCCTCGGAGCCGTAGTGCACCGCTCGCGGGCGAGGTAGCCGTGGAGGTTCATCTGGCCGAGGCCGATGGCGTGGGAGCGCTCGTTGCCCTTGGCCACCGAGGGGACCGACTGGATGTCGGACATGGTGGACACGGCGGTGAGTGCGCGGATCGCGGTCTCGATGGACAGCCCGAAGTCCGGGGAGTCCATGGTCTTGGCGATGTTCATGGAGCCGAGGTTGCAGGAGATGTCCTCGCCGACCTCGGCGTAGGTCAGGTCCTCGTTGTAGTGCGAGGCGGACGAGACCTGCAGGATTTCGGAGCACAGGTTGGACATGGTGATGCGGCCGGCGATCGGGTTCGCGCGGTTCACGGTGTCCTCGAACACGATGTACGGGTAGCCGGACTCGAACTGGATCTCGGCCAGGGTCTGGAAGAACTCGCGGGCGTTGATCTTGGTCTTCTTGATACGGGCGTCGTCCACCATCTCGTGGTACTTCTCCGTGACTGAGATCTCGGAGAACGGCTTGCCGTACACACGCTCCACGTCGTACGGGGAGAACAGGTACATGTCCTCGTTGCGCTTGGCGAGCTCAAAGGTGATGTCCGGGATGACCACGCCGAGCGAGAGGGTCTTGATGCGGATCTTCTCGTCCGCGTTCTCCCGCTTGGTGTCCAGGAAGCGGTGGATGTCCGGGTGGTGGGCGTGCAGGTACACGGCACCGGCGCCCTGGCGGGCACCGAGCTGGTTGGCGTAGGAGAAGGAGTCCTCGAGGAGCTTCATCACGGGGATGACGCCGGAGGACTGGTTCTCGATCTGCTTGATGGGCGCGCCGTGCTCGCGGATGTTGGTCAGCGAGAGGGCCACGCCGCCGCCGCGCTTGGACAGCTGCAGGGCGGAGTTGATGCCCCGGGCGATGGACTCCATGTTGTCCTCGATGCGCAGCAGGAAGCAGGAGACGAGCTCGCCGCGCTGCTTCTTGCCGGCGTTGAGGAAGGTGGGGGTGGCCGGCTGGAAGCGGCCGGCGACCATCTCGTCCACGAGGTGCTCGGCCATGGCCTGGTCGCCCTGGGCGAGGTGGAGGGCCACCACGGAGACGCGGTCCTCGTAGCGCTCCAGGTAGCGCTTGCCGTCGAAGGTCTTCAGCGCGTAGGAGGTGTAGAACTTGAACGCGCCCAGGAAGGTGGGGAAACGGAACTTCGCCTTGTAGGCGCGGTCGAACAGGGACCGGACGAACTCGAACGGGTACTGCGCGAAGGTCTCCGACTCGTAGTAGTCGTTCTCTTGCAGGTAGGTCAGCTTCTCCTCGAGGTCGTGGAAGAAGACCGTGTTGTTGTTGACGTGCTGCAGGAAGTACTGGCGGGCGGCCGCATGGTCCGCCTCGAACTGGATCTTCCCGTCCGCGCCGTACAGGTTCAGCATGGCGTTGAGCTCGTGGTAGCCCAGGCCCTGCCACTCCGGCGGCAGGTGCTTCGCCTGCTGGATGAGGTCCTGCTCGGTGACAGTCATCAGAAGATCCCTTCCAATCCTTCGCGGACGCGGGTCACGTCGTCCTGCGTGCCCATGAGTTCGAACTTGTACATCAGGGGCACCTGGCACTTGCGGGCGATGATGTACCCCGCGAGGCAGTAGCCCTCGTTGAAGTTGGTGTTGCCGCTGGCGATCACGCCGCGGATCAGCTTCCGGTTCCCCTCGACGTTGAGGAACTTGATCACCTGCTTGGGGACCGCCCCGTTGCCGTCTCCCCCGCCGTAGGTGGGGGTGAGCAGGACGAACGGGGCGGTGGCGCCCAGGGTCCGCTCCCTGGTGATCACGGGGAGCCGTGCCGCGGTGCCCTCGGGCAGTACGAGCTTCTGGACGAATCGGTGCGTGTACTCGGAGGCCGAAGAGAAGTAGATGAGCCGGGCGTCCGTGGGGACCAGTCCCTGTGCTGCGGCGGACCGGATGTGGTTCGGGTCCTGGGCGCCTCGGGTCATCGGTGCGGCGCCGCCGATCAGGCGACGGAGGTGGCGGAGGCCTGGGCCAGCTCCTCGATCTTGTCCGGGCGGAAGCCGGACCAGGAGTCGGACTCGGTCATCACGACCGGCGCCTGCATGAAACCGAGGGCGCGCACCTGCTCCAGGGCCTCGGGGTCCTGGGACATGTCCACGGTCTTGTAGGCGATGCCCTTCTTGTCCAGTGCACGGTAGGTGGCGTTGCACTGCACGCAGGCCGGCTTGGTGTAGACGGTGACGGTCATCTGCATCCCTTTGCTTGTCGTCCGGCCTCCCCTGACAGGGGCGCAGACCGGTCCCGGAACCGAATCCGGGGGTTCGTGCTTTCGTTCCCGTCAATACTACATGTGGTGATCGATGGGAGCGAGCATCCCTAGATGTAGTGCTTACACGGATGTCATTCACCGTTCACACTCTCTCCACACGCCGTCCACACGCGGCGCGGGACACGATCCGCGCGAACACGCGGATCGAGCCGCCTCACCCCTGCGCTGTCCACAAGCGGTGGACGGACGGCGTGCACATCTGCACACCCCTTTCCGCGTGTTCGACGGCTCAGTTCCTCGGCGTGTCTGCATGTTCCGGACACTAGATGTAGGGCCGGACAGGCTAAGGGCCCCGCCCGGACCCCGGGGCCGTCACGCCCGGCCGGGCACCTCGGCGGCGTGCTCCGGCACGGCACCGCCCGCC